>JAYUOR010000291.1:0-4188 GCA_043760765.1 Planctomycetota bacterium
GCACTCCATAGCTCAGGTCCACTGCCCCCTCCCCATCTTGTTCGGTTCCATCAACATCGGCAGTGTGTTCGGCATCCGCGCGCGGCTGCATTGGACCTTCGTGGCGCTGATCGTCGTCCTGCTGGTCGCCGGCTATCCGTTCCACAATGCCTGGCTGAACGTCAGCGCCCTAGGTGTGTTGTTCGCGCTGGTCTTCTTGCACGAACTCGGCCACGGTCTGGTCGCGCGCCACTTCGGCCTGCAGGTGCTCGACGTGACGCTTTGGCCGCTGGGTGGCATGACACGCATGAGCCGCATCCCCGAGGATTCTAAGATCGAAGGTTGGATCGCCTTTGCCGGTCCCGCGGTCAACCTTGCGCTGGGTCTGGCTGCGCTGCCGTTCGCGCCCGCGCGCACGCTCACGTGGGTCCTAGATGGCCGAATCGAGAGCGAGAGCACCACGCAAACCGTTGCGGCCGTTTTCGCGCTGGCGAACTTTTCGCTGGCTCTGTTCAACCTCTTGCCCGCATTTCCATTGGACGGCGGCCGCATCGCGCGCGCCCTGATCGCGCTTCGCACGGACTGGGTGACGGCCACGCGGCGCACGGCGGCGATCGGCAAGTGGATCGCGCTGGCAATGGTCACCTACGGCCTTTACGGCCTCGTCACCGACACTTCGGACTCGTTGTTCCTGCCGCTGTTCGGCGTGTTCCTGTGGTTCTCAGGCGTGCGCGAATCCTGGGGCGTGCGCATGCGTCATGTCGGCGAGGAATTCGCGCGCTCGATGGGCGTGCCCGTGGATCCGCCGCTCGCAACCGTGCACTCCGCGCCCGCGTCAGTGACGCAGGAATCACCCGACGATCCCTCCGGCGCGCGCCGTCCAACCATCCTGCGTCCCCCGGACGCAGCTCGCAAGGAACGCCTGAGCGACGACGAAATCGCCGCCCTCGAACGATTCCGCGGCCGCATCGGCAGGTAGGAGCCAGGCAGCGGCAGGGATCAGCGCCCGCGCAGCTTCGCGCCCGGCTGGAAGCTCAGGTCGAGCGACATTTCGGCCGCAACTTGCACGTGCACCGATTGCTGCGCGGTTCGCGGTCCACGAATCATCTGTACGGCCAGGTTGCCGGCGAGCACCGTGGTTTCGTACTCGCCGCGCTCGTTGCTCTGCGCGCGGCCCACGGGATCCGCATCCGGTTCGCGCAAGAACACGATGTCGACGCCGGAGAGCGGCTGATCCTCGGAATCGACGACCACGCCGCTTACGCGCAATAGATCGAGAGGCCGCTCGACCGTGAGATCGAACAGTCCTCCGCCAAGAGCCGGCCGATGGGCATGAACGCGGACATCGATCGCTCCATCGCGAGGAGCCTTCAGCCGCAGGTACGGTCCCACGGGTCCGAGCGAAACGCCGTCTGCGAACGCCTCGAGGTCGAAGGTCGAAAACAGCGACTTCGATTTGCCCATCATTCGCTCGACGTCTCGCTTGGAGTCCATCCGCGACATCATCGTGGCCATGTCCGTCGCGCCCCGGCGCGCTTCCACGCGCGCCTCTTCACGCGTGCCGGTCAGTTTGAGCGCCAATTCCTCGCCGGCTTTCACTGGCACGAGAAATTGGGCAACATTCTCGGCGTTCGGCAGATGTCCGTGCACGAGCGCGCGCGGGCCAAGGTCGATCGCAGCCTCGCCGAGTACGGGATAGTCACTGTGGCGCACCAGTACGAAGCGATAGCCACCTTGAACGACGCTGAGCGAAAAGGTCCAGGTGCCGGCGCTCGGCGCCGTGAAAGCGACGAAGTCGCGCCAGGTCACTTCGACATTGCGCTCGCTTTTCCAGACAGGCTTTCCGGATGCGTCCTCGATCTCAAGGAGCACGTTGCCGTCGCTTGCACGCGTGTAGCCGTACCCCGCGATTTCGAACAGCGATTGTTCCCCCGCTTCGCATTGGAATGGGAAGGAAGCGCGCTGGCCGGGTTCCGGCAACCGGCCGACGACCGAGGCATTGCGTGTGAGATCGCCGCTTTGATCGCGCGCTTGCGCCGCATTGGAGTCGCGCGCGGCGCGCTGGGCCGGCGGAGCGGCGGGCATCGGCACGGCGGCGGGTTTCGCGTCGAGCGCATTCGGCGCCGCGTGAAACTTGGCCGCGGCCATGGGCACGACGGACGCCATGGGAGCGACTTTTGGAGCGCGCTCGTTCGGCTGCGGCGTCGAGCTGCAGCCCGCGAGCAGAAGCACCAGCGCAGTGGCAAGAAGTCTCACGCGCTCACCACCTGCTCCGGCGTGTACTGGGCTCCCAACACGGCGCTCGCATCGCTGCCCAACCAGTCGCCGAGCACGCCGGCGTAGAGCCGGCGGAAATCTACGCTTGCGGCGTAGTTGCCGGAGGCGTCGAGCTCTTCCAGGTTCGGTGCCTCGCCAAAAAGTCCCGGCCGCACCGCGCCGCCCGCGAACATGAGCACGCTCGCCGTGCCGTGATCGGTGCCCGCGTTGCCGCCCTCGCCGCTCTCGGCCACGCGCCGGCCGAACTCCGTCGTGGTCATCACGAGAACTTCGCCAAGGCGCCCGTTCTTTTCGAGGTGCACGAGAAAAGCCTCGAGCGCGGCGTCGAGTTCAGCGAGCAGCCTGTCCAGCGCGTTCGCCTGATCGGCGTGCGTGTCGAAGCCACCCATCGTGACGTGAAAGATGCGCGTGGGCAGATTGCTGTCGATCACCGCCGCGATGGCACCAAGGTCCGTGGCCAGGCGCGAGCGCGGCCAATCGTTGCGCGGACGAAGTGCCTCCGCCGCGCCCAGCCGCCGGCCCGCATCGGCGGTGTCGAGCGCCATGTGCGCCAAAAATTCGCGTTCGCTGTCGCCGCCACAGGCCTGCAGCATGCGTTCGATCGCTTCGACGCGCGCCTGCTGCGCCGCGGCGTCAGCGCTTTGTGGGCCGCGGAATGCCAGGCCGGTCAAGCCGCGCACCGCGGGCGGCCGGCGTTGGATGCCGCGCATCGAACCGGGCAGCGCTCCATCGCCAATCGCGAGCATCGAGAGCGGATCGCGGTCCAGTGTCTCGCCGAACTTTCCAAGCCAGCCCGCACCGCTGCGAACTTCCGCGACACGGCCTTCGTCCCAGTAATCGCGGCTTTCGAAATGCGAAAGACTCGGGCTGTCGTGGCCGACGCCGCGCCACAGTCCCAAGCCGCCATTCTGGAAACGCGCGGCCGTGCGCACGAGTCTTGGATGCATGCCGCAATCGGCTGCGATCGCGTTCAATTGCGCCGCGGGGCGCGCGAGCGTCGGCCGCACGCGCAGCAGGCGATCGTCTTCGCGGGGTTGCAACGCGGCGAGTCCGTCGAGACCGCCCTGCAGTTCGATCACGACCAGGCGGCGCGCCGGATTTTTCGCGAGCTTGGCGGCGGCGCTGAGCCAGGTCGACGTCAGCGCAATACCGCCCATGGCCGTCACGCTCGTTCCAAGAAAGGATCTGCGGGTCAGCATCGCATTCACTCAGGCCAGGGAGAACTCAGGGGCACACAGCAGCATGTGCAACACCGCGCGCACGCGCTCGCGGCGTTCATGGTCGCGCGTCGGTCCGGTGGCCACGATGGGAAGCGCGCGCTCGAGGTGCGCGACGACCACTGCGCTCGCCGCGGGTTCCAAGTCACGTTGCAAGAGTTGCGCGGACAATTTTCGCACGAGGATCGCGCTGTCGTCGGCCTGATCGGAGCACAGCGCCGCAAAGTCCGCAGCGGGCGCACCGAAGACGGCGCGTTTGGAATGGGAGAGCGCGGAATAGGAGAGCGCGAGTTCGAAGCGCTCCGCCAGTTGCGAGGACTGCGCCCAGCCGCGCCCAGCCTCCCAACCCGCGACCGAAGGCGGTTCGAAAAGTCGCATGCCCATGCGAGCCAGCCGACTGTCGAGGCCGAGCAGGTGTACGTTGCGCACGCCGAGCAAACGGCCCGCGCTGACGGCCCACTCCACCGGCGTCTTGTGCATCTGGAAGCGGAACTGCGGCGCAAAGAAGGCTTCGGAACTGAACAACTTGCGCAGCGTCTCGCGGATCGAACTCTTGTTCGCGGCGAACGTGCGCGCCATGCCCTCGACGATTTCCGCGGGCGGCTCGTGCGCCAGGAAACACTGCGCCAGCTTGCCGGAGATGAAGTGCGCGCATTCCGGCCGCGCGACCAGCAAGTCGAGAACTTCTTCGCCCTCCTGCTCGCCCTTGGCCCCC
>JAYUOR010000292.1:0-4181 GCA_043760765.1 Planctomycetota bacterium
GGTAATGGCCGTGAAATAAACGCCGCGGGATTACCGGGCACCGTAGGCTAGCGGCGGGATCGCAGGGGTCTCTCCAAGCCAGCATTGAACGCTTCACGATATCTGGCCTTTGCGGCGCGCGGACTCGTGCGCAAGGGGCCGCCCTTGCACCTGACGGTCTTCGTCACCGGCCGCTGCAATGCGCGTTGTCGGCATTGTTTTCATTGGCGCGAAGTCGAAGCCGGCGTGCCGGGGCCGACGCTCGAGCAGTTCGAGCGCCTGGCCGCATCGGCGCAGCGCATGGGGCCGCTCTTGTGGGTCAGCTTCGGCGGCGGCGAACCCTTCCTGCGCGCCGATCTGGCGCAGATCGCGGCCAGTTTCGCGCGGCGCGGCCTGCGCCACCTGGCGATTCCGACCAACGGACTGGTTGAGGACCGTCTCGGCCCCACGGTCGAGCGCGTGCTCGCCGCGCATCCAGAGCTTTTCCTTTCCGTCGGCGTCTCGTTCGACGGCCCGCCAGCGATCCACGATTCGATCCGCATGGTTCCCGGCGGCCATGCGCGGGCGATGAACGCCGTGCGCACGCTGCGCGCCATCGAGCAGCGCCTGCCGCGCGGCGCGGACGGCCGCTCGCGCTTGGGCGTCGGCGTCTTGCTGACCTTGACGCGCGAGAATCAGGATGTTCTCGCGCAGCACATGCTCGAACTCGTCGATGAATTGCGGCCCGACAACGTGACGCTCAACCTGGTGCGCGGCACGGCCAAGGAAGCGCACATGCTCGATGTCGACCTGGCGCGCTACCATGAACTCGTCTCGACCAAGCAGCGTCTGGTGAGCGAAGGACGGCTGCCCTACTTCGATTTTCCGCTGGCGCGCCTGGCCGTGGCGCGCGACGAATTGATGTACGAGCATGTCGAGCGGGTCGCAAAAGGCGACATGAGCCGGCATTTGCCCTGCACGGCGGGCCAATTGTCCGCGGTCATCTTCGAAAACGGGGAAGTGCATCCCTGCGAGATCCTCGGCGAGAGCCTGGGCAACTTGAACGCCGTCGACTGGGATCTCGAGCGACTCTGGAGTACCGCCGCGGCCGAAACGCTGCGCAAGAAGATCAAGCGCGAACGCTGCGTCTGCACGTGGGAATGCGCGCAGGCGGACAATGTTTTGTTCCAGCCCAGACTTTGGCCCAAGCTCGCCGTGCGCACGCTGCGCACACGTCGCAAGGCCGCGCCCCACGAACTCTGATGTCCATGTCGCCTCCTACCGAAGGACCGACGATCGGCGTGATCGTGTGTTGTCGCGACGAGGCGGCGGTCATCGAGCGCAGGCTTGCGAATCTTGCGCAGTCCGATTGGCCGCCCTCGGATCGAGCGCACCGAGTCGTCATCGTCGATGACGGTTCCAGCGACGCCACTGCCAAACTGACCGAGCAGTGGATCAAGAAGTTGCACAACCCGCGCGCAAGCTTCGAGCTGCTGCAAAACCGCGGAAGGCCAGGCAAGAGTGCTGCGATCCAATGCGGACTTACGCGCCTTGGCGAGCAGGTGGACGTGATCGTCCTGACCGACGCCGATGTCGTCAATGCGCCTGACGCACTCGTGCACCTAGTCGTTGCGTTCAGTGCCTCAGCCAACGTGGGCATGGTCAGCGGCTCGCAGACCTTCGTGAGCGAGCTGCGCGACGACGGCGCGCTGGGCTCAGGCAGACCGGCGGATGCCTCAGGACTCTACGATCGCGCAACGGCCGTTGTTCGCGCGTTGGAATCGCGCTTGGGCCGCGTGTTCAGCGTCCACGGACAACTGCTGGCCTGGCGCGCCGACCTTGGGCTCGCGCCGAAGAGTTCGCTGGCCGCCGACGATCTCGATCTCATGCGTCAGGTGCGGCTCGCCAACAAGCGCGTCGTGCTGGCCAAGGGCGCGCGCTTCTTCGAACGCAAGCCCGCGCGCGAACTGATGCGCCAGGCCCAGGCCGTACGCCGGGCGCGCGCCTATGTGCAATTCGCGGCGACGCTGAACCCGCGCGAGGCGCGCGATCGGCTGACGCGCTGGCAATGGCGCTTCTACAAGTATGCTCCTGGTGCGTTGCCGCTCGTTGTCGCGCCGGCCTGTTTTGCGATTTGCGTCTTGATGGGAGTGCGGATCTGGTTGTACCCAGAGGGTGTCGCCGTGGTCGTATTGTCCGCCATGGCCGCGATCACTTTCATCGGCCGGGTCGTCTGGCCGAAAGCCAACGTGATCGCCGAAGCCAAACGCCTGGAGCGCGAAAAAACCATGGAGGATAGGTGGTTGACGGCGCGTTGATCCCCGCAAGAACGGCAGCGTTCAGCACGCGCGGGCGTTGGTGGACGCTGGGCCTGTTCGCGGTCGCGCTTTGTCTGCGGCTGTGGGTCGCCGCCGATTTCGAAGCGCACCATCCGCAGGCCGCCACGCCCGTGATCGACGAAGCGTCCTACGACGCCTGGGCCAGGCGCATCGCGGCGGGGGATTGGTTGGGGCAGGGTGTGTTCTTCCAGGAGCCGCTGTATTCGTACTTGCTCGGCATCCTGTATTGGATCGGCGGTCCTTCGCTGCACGCGGCACGCGCGGCACAGGCCGTGCTGGGCGCGGCGACCGCGCTCGCTGTCCTGTTCGTCGCGCGGCGTCTCTTCGGACGCGCGGCCGGCTGGATCGCGGCGCTTTCCTTCGCCTGCTACCGGCCGGCGCTGTGGTTCCCGACGCTGCTGCTGAAGGAGAATTTGTTCACGTTCGTGCTGGTCTTGCTTGCGCTGGCGATCGTGAAGACGCGCGATACGCAGACGCAGAAGCGCGAGTGGCTCGGTTGGGGCAGCGTGGGATTCCTGGCGGGCATCGGCGCGTTGCTGCGCGGAAACCTGGTTCCGATGTTGCCGTTGATCGTGCTTTGGCCAGCGTTGCGTGCAGCGTTCGAACGGCGCTGGAACGCGGGCGCGATTGCCGCGAGCGCCATGGTGTTCGTCGGCGCAGCGCTCGTGCTCACGCCAGTGGCGCTACGCAATCGCGCTGTCGGCGGCGCTTTCGTGCTGACGACCAGCGGCGCGGGCACCAACATCTACGGCGGCAACAATCTCGACAATCCCAACGGTGTCGCGACCGAGTTCGCCTGGGTGCGCACCGTGCCCGAGCACGAAGCGGATGACTGGCGACACGAGGCCGAACGCCGCTGCGGAAAATCGCTCTCGCCGATGGAAGTCAGCTCGTTCTGGATGCACGCGAGTCTGCAATCCATGCGCGAGCATCCGCTGGAGCACGCGAAGATCCTCGGTCGCAAGCTGCTCTTGACGCTCGGTACCTACGAAGTGCCCGACAATCACTTCCTCGAGTGGGACGCGCGCTACGTGGCAAGCCTGCGCTGGCCGTGGCCGGGATTTGCAGTCGTCGGTCCGTTCGCGCTGATCGGTTGCGCACTGCTGGTCGCAGGCCGCACATCCGCGCGGCGCTGGAACGTCGATTTGGGCGCGGCGAGCGAAGTCTTGCTGCTCGCCGGCCTGTATCTGGGCACTGTCGTGCTCACCGTCACCAGCGACCGCATCCGCTTTCCGCTGGTGGCTTTGCTCTTGCCCTTCGCAGCCTTCGCGCTCGTGAGGGCGAGTGTCTGGCTGTGGAAGGAACGACGTGCGTCGCTGGCGCAATTCTCTGCCGCCGCGCTGGTCAGCACAGCCGCGATCTTCGTCGTCTGGACGCCGGTCATCGACGCGCAAGAACGCGCCAAGGACTTCGACGAGCGCGACTACAACCTGGCAGTCGAAATCCTGCGCGCGAAGAGCTCGCTCTCGAAGGCCGAGAAGATCGTGGTCGAACTCTCGGCTCGCCGTCCCCGCGATTCGAACCTCGAGTTGCTGCACGCCGAGATAGAATCCAGCCGCGGGCTCGCGCTGCTTGCGATGAAAGCACAAGCGCCCTTCCCCGATGCCGAGGCGCGTGCGCACGGGCTCATCGAGTCCGCGCTTTCTCGACTCGCCTGGATCCTGGAACGGGGCACGCCGATTCAGCACTTCCGCGCCGACGCCATGACGGCCAGGATCCGCCAGTCGATGGGGGAGTTCGCCAAGGCCGCGCAGCACTATGCGCGTGCGCTCGAGTTTGATCCCGAGGATGGCGATCTGCTGCGGCTCTACGGCGTATGTTTGGCCAACGCCGCGATGCAATCGCCTGCTGGCGAAGCGCGCGCGCGCGGCATCGAGCAGGCGC
>JAYUOR010000293.1:0-11270 GCA_043760765.1 Planctomycetota bacterium
GGGCGCCGGCTTTGGCCTTACTGTGGGCGAAGTCACCTGACTGGGTACGTGCGCTCCCGAACAGTTGATGCGGCGAAACCGCACACTGTTTTCTCGCTCGGTGACGGAAGCGTTGTGGGTGGGTAAGCGTTGAACGCCGCGCGTCTCAGCTCGTTGTGAGCCGGCAAAGGTCGAGCTACCCTCTTCGCCCGTGATCACTGTCGAGCACCTCACACGCCGCTTCGGCGCAAACCTCGCGATCGAGGATCTCTGCTTTCACCTCGACGCGGGCGAAGTCGTTGGTTTTCTCGGGCCCAATGGCGCGGGCAAGACGACCACGATGCGCATATTGACCGGTTACCTGCCCGCCAGCTCGGGCAAGGTCACGATCGCCGGCTTCGATGTCCTGCGCGATTCGCTCGCCGTGCGCCGTCAGATCGGCTACCTGCCGGAAGCGGTGCCGCTGTACCGCGAGTTGCGCGTGCGCGAGATGCTCGAGTTTCAGGCGCGCTTGCACGGAATCGTACGGCGCGAAGCCAAGGCGCGTATTTCGGCGCTGCTCGAGCGTGTGCGAATCGGCGATCGCATCGAGAGCCTGATCGGCTCGCTTTCGCGCGGTCAACGTCAGCGCGTCGGGCTCGCGGTTGCGTTGCTGCCTTCGCCGAAAGTCCTGATCCTCGACGAACCGACCAGCGGACTTGATCCGCTGCAGCGCCTGGAGATGCGCGGCCTGTTGCGTGAACTGGCCCGCGAACACACCGTGCTGCTCTCGTCGCACATTCTGCCCGAAGTCGAAGCGGTCTGTCCGCGCGTGATCATCCTGAACAAGGGCAAGATCGCCGCGGATGGCACGCCCGAACAACTTGTGCGCGGAGATCCGCATGCCAGCGCTGTCAAGCTCGAGGCCGTCGTAGGCCAGGACAGCGCCGGCGCGCTGCGTCTCTTGCGGGCCCTCAAGGGCGTGAGCGACGTTCGCGACCGCGGGCGACTGGGCATTCATCACGTTTTCGACGTCTACTGCACGGAGGACCTGCGCGAGGATGTCGGCGCACTTTGCTCCCAACGCGGCTGGGCGTTGCGCGAATTGTCCTGGAGCCGGCCGAAACTCGAAGATCTTTTCGCGCGCATCGCGCTGGACCTCGAGCACGACGGCCCGCCGCCTGCGGGACAGGCCCCGGAAATCAACGCTGCGCCCGCCGATGCTGGCGCACTGATTTCCATACATTCGCCTGCGCGCGAGCACGCCGCGCCGGCGGCCGCTGACGCGAAAAAACCGCTGCCGCTGGGGACACCCACACCGCCGCGTGTCGCCTACAACTTGAATCCGTTCGAGTCCGGCGCTTCGCGCGATCTGGCCCGACCGGTCCTCCCCAAGGACGACAAGCACTCTGGTCCGTCATGAGCGGAGCCTGGACGATCTTTCGGCGCGAACTCGCCGGACTCTTCTTTGGCCCACTTGCCTGGATCCTCCTGTTCGCCGCGCTGCTGCTCAACGGAGCGTTGTTCGTCTTGTTCATCGGCCTGAGCGATGGCGCGGTCGACGCTTCGCTTGGCAATGCGCTCGGCACCGCCTGGCCGTTTTGGGCACTGATCATCGTGCTGCCGCCGCTCTTGACAATGCGCATGATCAGCGAAGAATCGCGCGCCGGCTTGCTCGAGTTCCTGTTGACCGCGCCGGTCAGCGACTGGGCCGTGGTGCTCGGAAAACTCCTCGCCGCCACTGTGTTCATGGCGATCCTGTGGTCGAGCAGCTTGTGTTACGGCCTGGCCACGAGTTGGCTCGGCGCGCCACCAGACTGGCCCGTGCTGCTCGGTTCCTACTTCGGCGCCGTGCTCGTCTCAGGTTTGTTTTGCGCGATCGGCATGGCCGCGAGCGCCGGCACGAACACGCCGCTGCTCGCGGCGTTTCTCGCCTTCGTGTTCAACATCGTGATCCTGCTGCTGCCGCTGCTCGCCAAGCTCGCGGGTGCGATGCCCGACAACTGGCGCGGAGCGTTCAGTCGCCGCGTGGACGTGGTCGCACGCGTGCAAGGCTCGTTCACCATGGGCGTGATCGACAGCTCGCACGTAGTCTTCTTCTTGGTCTGGACCGCGTTTTTCGTTTTTCTCGCCACGCGGCTCGTTGAAGCGAGGCGCTGGCGATGAGCGCACGCGACGCTTCCGTCGTCAGTGCCTGGTCGAAGGCGCAGATCGCGATTGCGGTCGGTTTCGGCCTTTTGCTCTTCGCGCTGGCGGCCGGCTTGACCACCTGGCTTGCCGAACGCCCGGACTTGCGCAGCCGGCTCGATTTGACCCACAGCGCTCGCAACACGCTCGATCCGGTGCTCGCTGAACTCGTCAGCAAACTGCCCGAACTCACGCTGGTCGAAGTCTTCTTCAAGCCGTTGCCCCAACATTTCGCTGCTGCAGGCCACGATGTGCAGGGCCGCATGACCGATCTCTTGACCGTGCTGCAGAATTCAGCCGCGCACAAGATCAAGCTCGTCGACCATTCGCCCGACGATTTGGCCGCATCCGCGGAAGCTTTGACGCGACTGCACGTCGATGGCGACGAATACGGGCTTGTGGTCGTGCATCGCGACAAGAATCGGGTGCGCCTCGCGCTGTTCAGCGACATCGCCGAGATCGACGTCGGCGACCCCAGGCCGGGTCACTACCAGCCCGCGCGCATGCTCGCGTTCCGCGGCGGACAGGCCCTGGCTTCGGCGCTCAAGCGCGTCGCCGCGAGCGAAAAACCCAAGCTCTATTTCAGCAGCGGTCACGGCGAACGTACGCTGTTCGGCAGCGCCGCGAACAGCGCCGGCGAGAGCCGCGATCTCGGCGCTTTGGCCAGTGCGCTGGCGGACGACGGCTTCGAGGTCGAGCGCTTCGAGGGCAAGGGCCAACCGATTCCTGCGGATTGCGCCGCGCTCGCGGTCGTGGATCCGACCCAGGCCTTCGCCGAGAACGAACTCGGCTCGATCTACGCCTATCTCGATGCCGGCGGCCGCGTGTTGGCGACGGGCAGCCATGTCTTTTCCAACGGTCCGGGCAGCACGCGCGAGATTGCAGCGCACTATGGCATCGAACTGGGAACCGGCTATGTCGCCGAACCGATCGCCAGTGCGAACGGCCCGCTGGTCGGCGCCGTGCAATGCGCGAACATCTACAGTCGCAGCGATGGTCTGCAAGCCCGTCACCCGGTCACGGAATCGCTGTCGCGCTTCGACCGCGCTGTCGTGAGCACGCTCGCGCGGCCCGTCTCGCGCAAGAGTCAGCTGGCGAATGTGGCGCTGACCGCACTGGTTTTCTCGAGCGGGGAAGCTTGGATCGATCTGCCCGACGAGAATGGCGCCCACGATTGGAAGCCTGACCGCAGTCGCGAGGCGGCGGGCAAGCGTTTCGACTTGGCCTACGCGGCGCAAATCAGCCTGGCCGGCGAGACCAAGCCGAGCGCCGAGCAGCGCCAGGGCCGGCTGATCGTGCTCGGCTCGCCCGAGTTCCTGGCCACGAGCCAGCTCACGATCAACAAGGACTTCGCGCTCAACGCGTTCAACTGGCTCGCCGCGCGCGAGTATCGCTTGAGCGTGGCGCCGCGCGAGGAGGAGAGCCGCGTGCTCGACGTGCGTCAGAAAGGCAACTTGGTGACGCTGCGCTCGCTGGCGCTGTTCCTGCTGCCGGGCATTTGCCTGATCCTCGGACTGGTCACCTGGAACCTCCGGCGACGATGAAATCCTGTTGGGCGCTGCTTACCTTTGGAGCACGTTGAGCGATGAGTTCGCGTAGCGTTTGGATCTTGCTCGTGTTTGTGCTGCTGCTCGGCGGGCTCGTGTTCTGGCAGCAGCGCCGCGAACAGAGTCACGTCTTCGATGTCGATCGCCCGCTCTTCGCTGACGTTCAGCCCGAGCGCGTGGTGTCCGTGCGTATCGATCAACTCGAGCGCGGTCTGCAGCTTTCGATGGAGCGCGACGCCGTCGGCGCCTGGCAGATCGTCGATCCGCTGGATTTTCCGGCCGAGGCGGGTGTGCTCGAACGCCTGCTCGAAGTGATCTCGAAAAACCGTGCCATCCCCGTCGAACAGCCCGATCTCTCGCGCTTGTCGCTGGCTCCGCCGCGCGCGGTGCTCGAAATCGTCGAGACGCTTCCCACGGGCCCGCGCAGGCTGCGCCTGGAACTCGGCGCCAAGGATCTCGACGGCAAGTACGTCTACGCACGCGTTGATGGCAAAGTGGTGCGCACGCTGCTCAACCTTGACTCTACGCTCGAGCGCGATCTCGCTGGCTGGCGCAGACACCGCGTCTTGAACATCGATCCCGCGAGCGTGGTCGAAGTGCGTCGCAGCGGCAAACTGGTCTTGAATCGTGCCCTAGGACTCAGTGACCTTGGACTCGCTGCGGGTTCGACGCAGACCGGCTGGCGCGCGACGCAGCCCTGGAACGCCGCGCTCGATGCCGGCATGGTCGGTGCGTTGCTCACGAACACCTGTTACATGCAGGCGCGCACGTTTCTCGCGGATTCCGCGGCGCAGTTGCCGGCCTTCGGTTTCGAGAACACCGATCTGCGGCTTGAGTTCGTCTGCGTGGACGGCAGCGAGCAAACGCTGCTTTTCAAGCACGATCCGGGCACCGAGAGCTGGACCTGCATGCGCGAGGGCTCGACGCATGTTTTTCAGGTCGAATCCACTAGCCTGGCCTTTCTGGCGCTGCCTTCTGACAACTTCATCGACACGCGACTCGCCCACGCGGCGCGCGACGACGTGCAGAAGATCGAGTTGCGTCGTGGCGGGCGCAGCCTCTCGTTGCGCCGAAAGGGTCAGGCCTGGATGCTTGGTTCGCAAGAGCACGCTGTTTCAAGGCGCGAAGTATTCGCCGATTCACAGGCCGTGCTCGATCTTCTGGGTGCGATCGAGAATGCTCGCGCGGCGCGGTTTTTGGTCGGCGAGGGCGACAGCGGCTTCGAGCCTGACGAGCCGACACGAAGCCTCTTTGTCTTCACGAGCGTCGGAGAATTCGGCGTCGAGTTCGGGGCTGCGCACGAAGCGAGCCCCGGCCTTTCCGGTCGGCTGTTTCGACGCACTGGCGACGACGTCGTCGGTGTCGTCGAAGAGCGCATCGCGGCGCTGGCTTCGCGCGAGTGGGCCGAACTCGTCGATCGTCAGATGATCAAACTGCCCGAGCTGGGTATTGTCGCCATCGAGCTCGAACACGGCGAATTCAAACGCAAGTATGCGCGCGATGCCAACAGCGGACGCTGGTCGCCTGCGGGCGCAGACGTCGAAGCTCCCAAGAGTTTCCAAAAGTGCGTCGATCGCTTGCTGTCCCTGCGCGCCGATGTCGCCGTCGATCTCGACGCGGCGTTCGAGTTTCAAGCCCCCTGGCAGGTGGTCGTGATCGACGGCGGCGACGTGCACACGGCCTACCGGATGGGTTTTCTGGCCTCCGACCCGACCCAGCAGGGCTTCGACGACGGTCGCGTGCGCGGAATCGTGACTTCGAGCGCCCTGCTGCAGGACCTGGCGCTGATCCCGTGAATTGCGGGCTTGCCCGGGGGCGGGCTGGGATCTAGCCTCTGCCCCTAACAGGTGCCGAACTCCAATTCATCCGTGTGGCCGCCAGCATGATCCCCAAGAATCCCTCCCGCGAGTCCTTTGGCAGGGACGGTGATCGACCGACGCGGCCGACGCTTCCGCCGAAGTCTGCCGCGCAGGAGTTCGCGCCGGCATCGAAAGCAATCGCTCGAACTGGACCCAGCAGCGCTGTGGCACGAAGTGCGCGCAATGGCAGGGCTGTCGAGACGATCATTGCGACGCTCAAGTCGAACCCCGAACTCCGCGAGCGGATTGTGCACTGGAACGAATTCCCAGCGCGCGCGTCGTTGCTTCGCGAACTACCTGCGGGGCTCGATCCCAGGCTCGCGAAATTGTTGAAGAGCCGCGGGCTGGAGCAGCTGTATTCGCACCAGCGCGAGGCGATCGATCTCGCGCTCGAAGGCCGCGACGTGCTCGTCACCACGCCGACAGCGTCGGGCAAGACCCTGTGTTACGTCGCGCCGGTGCTGCAGCGATTGCTCGAGACCGACGGGAAGGCGCGCGCGCTTTTCCTTTTTCCGACCAAGGCACTGTCCCAGGACCAATCCGCGTCGCTCAACGCGCAAATCGCCGAGCTTGGACAACCCTGGCACAGCTTCACCTACGACGGGGACACGCCGCCTTCGGTCAGGCGCACGCTGCGCGACCGCGGCCACATTCTCTTGACCAATCCGTGGATGCTGCACGCGGGCATCCTGCCCAACCATCCGAAGTGGTCGGAGTTGTTCCGCGATCTTTCGACGATCGTGATCGACGAAGTGCACACGCTTTCGGGTGTCTTCGGATCGAGCGTCGCCAATGTCCTGCGTCGGCTGTTGCGCATCGCGGCGCATTACGGTTCGCATCCGCGCTTCCTGCTGAGCTCGGCGACGTTGCGCGATCCAGCGGCCCACGCGCGCCGCCTGATCGGTCGCGAAGTCGCGGTCGTGACCGAGGACGGTTCGCCCGCGGGGCCGCGTTCGTTTGCGCTCTACAACCCGCCGATGCTCGATCCCATCGCCGGCCTGCGCGCGAATGCGCTCGAGGAAACCCGTCGGCTCGCGCACCAGCTCGTGGGCCAAGGGCACCAGACCATTTTTTTCGCCAATCGACGCACGGCGGTCGAAGTCCTGACCCGCTACCTCAAGGAAGCCGCGCACGAATTCGGACTGGATCCCGATGAAATTCGCGGCTACCGCGGCGGCTATCTGCCACTGCACCGGCGCGAGATCGAGGACGGGTTGCGCTCCGGCACGGTCAAGGTGGTCGTCACCACAAACGCGCTCGAATTGGGCATCGACATCGGCCGGCTCGACGTCGCGGTGCTCGTCGGCTATCCCGGATCGCAGGCTTCGTTCTGGCAGCGCGCGGGCCGAGTAGGCAGGCGCGGGAATCCGAGCCTGATCGTGCAGGTCGCGCGCTCCGATGCGATCGACCAATACCTGACCCAACATCCCGAACATCTCTACGGCTCGCCGCGCGAGTGCCTCGGATTGGATCCGGACAATCTGGTGATTCTCTCCGAACAGGTGAAGTGCGCTGCCTTCGAATTGCCGTTCACGCGCGCCGAGTTGGAAAGCGACACGCCCTTCGCGCGCGCGCCGCATATCGTATCGGTGTTGGACTATCTTGCGGGCCAGTCGGGTCTGCTGCACGAGAAGGACGGCACCTGGTATTGGATGGCGGACGCCTATCCGGCCCAGGACGTGAGCCTGGGCGGCGCGGGGCCCGACAATGTGCTGATCCTCGATTCGGAAAGCGGCAAGGCGCTCGGCGAAATCGACCGGGCGGCCTCGATCACCACGGTGCACGATGGCGCGATCTATCAGGTCGAAGGCGAAACCTGGAAAGTCGAGCGCTTCGACTACGAAAATCGCCGTGCATACTTGAAGCGCGTCGAGAGCGACTATTTCACCGAGGCCGAAACCGACACGGAGGTGGCCGTGCTCAGACTCGAACGCAGTGCTCGGCGCGAACGGGAGAGCGAGCCCGCGGGCGAGGACTATTCGATGTGGACCGGCGAGGTGCACGTCACCACGCTGGCGACGCAGTACAAGAAGGTGCGCTTCTACACGCGCGAATCGGTGGGCGCCGAGGACATCCACTTGCCCGCGGAAGAGCTCGACACGCAGGCCGCGATTCTGACCTTGTCCGAAGCATCGGCGCGCGAGTTGTTGCTCGATCAAGGCGATCGCGGCGCGGCCTGGGCGGGAGTAGGCAAGCTCGTGCGGCATGTCGCGCCGCTCTTCCTGCGCTGTCAGTCCTCGGACCTCGGACTCTCCGCGCAGGTGAAATCAAAACACTTCAAGCGACCTGCGCTGGTGTTTTATGACAAGGTGCAAGGCGGAGTGGGGCTGTCGGACTTGTTGTACGAACGCCACCGCGAGGTGCTCGCCGCTGCGCTCGAAGTCGTTTCGCGCTGCGCTTGCGAACAGGGTTGCCCGGTTTGCGTCGGTCCGCCCGAGGAGAGTGGTGTGCTGGGCAAGGCGACCGCGATCGGAATCCTCGAACACTTGTGCGCGCCGGACGCGCCCAGCGAGCGCGACCTCAGGTCCGCACTCGAGTCGGACCCGTGAACGAGTCACGCGAGGAATTTCAGGCACGCTTGGCGCGCAGCCTGCGTGCCGGCGCGCCGCGCAAGTTCGTCGTGCCTAATATCGCGCAGCCACTGCCTGAGTGGTACGTGAGGCGCATGGCGCGCAAGGCGGAACGTGCAACCGTCGGGCTGCAGCCTGCCTTCGAATCCGTTGCGGCGCGCGTGCGCGAGCAGCGCCTCAGTCGCGGTCCGCCCGCAGGGCTGCACATTGAAACGAATGCGCGCGGCAGCTTCGGCGTGCGCCTCGAACACTTCGCGCCGGACTTCGTGCACGGAGCCGCGCCGATCAGCGAGGTGCTTGGCGCGCGCGGCGAGCCGCTCTCGATCCTGACCGGCGATGCAGCGCTGAAGTCCTTCGATCCGCGCGCGGCGACTTTCCTCGACATCGAAACGACCGGCCTGTCCGGCGGCGCGGGCACGCATGTCTTCCAGATCGGCTTGCTCAGCTTCGACGCCGGCGGCTTTGAACTGTGGCAGGGTTTCTTGCGCTCGCCAAAGGAAGCGCCCGCGCTGCTCGAAGCCTGCGCCGCGCGTGTGCGCCGACGTGGCCCGCTGGTCAGCTTTTTCGGCAAGAGTTTCGACCGGCATCGGCTCGAGGACCAGATGCGCCTGCACTCGGTCGAGCCGCCTTTCGCCGGCCGCGCGCACCTCGATCTCTACCACCCGTGCAAGCGGCTCTACGGCAAGAGCTTTGCCGACGGCCGACTCTCGACGATGGAGCGCGAACTCTGCGGTGTGTTGCGCGCGAAGGACCTGCCCGGAGCCTTCGCACCCGCGGCGTGGTTCGATTTTCTGGCCGGACGCGAACACATGCTCGAAGCCGTTTTCCTGCACAATCGCCTGGATGTGTTGAGTCTTGCCAGCTTGTGTGCGCACGTGTCGCGCGCGCTCGACGAAAACGCGCCTGCAGACGGAATTCAAGCTGAACTGTCGGCGAATCGCGCGCGCGCGCTGACGGAGTTGTTCGCCTCACGACGCGACTGGCCGCGCGTCCTGAAATGGAGCGAAGGGGCCCAGGCTGCGTCAGGCAAAGATCGCCGTGCACTGGCCTGCCGCGCGCACGCGCTGGCCCGCTGCGGCCGTGTGGACGAGGCTTGCGCGGCGCTTGAACTGCTTGCCGGCTCTGAGCGAGACGGCCTTGCCGCCGAAGCCCGCGGCGAACTTGCGCGGCTGAGGCTTCGCGCGAAGCGCTTCGAGGAAGCGGCCCTGGCAATTGGCGAGGCGCAGCGTGTCGCCGCTGCAACTCTGACCGGCACGCGCAGCACGAAACTCGCCGCAAAACTTGCGCGCGTCAGGGCCGCTCTCGCCAAAGTCCCGCGCTGATCAGTCGCCGCGCACGACGCGGCCGTCCTGCCAGCGCAACTTGCCGGTCGCGTGCAGGCGAATGGCCTCGGGCAGCGCCAGTTTTTCCTCGGCAAAGACGCGCTCGGCGAGCGTGTGCACGTCGTCATCGGCGCGCACCGCGATGCTGCGCTGCAGCAGGATCGGGCCTGCGTCGTACTCGTTCGTGACATAGTGGACCGTGCAGCCCGTGGACGGCGCGCCGCTTTCGAGCACCGCGCGATGCACGCGCTCGCCGTAGAAGCCCTTGCCGCCGAAGGCCGGCAGCAGCGCCGGATGGATGTTGATCACGCGTCCCAGCCAGTGCGCAGGGATCACTAGCTTGCGCAGAAAGCCGGCAAGGACAGCGAGCTCGACGCCGGCCGTTTCGAGCTGTGCGAACACGGCCGCGCTGTAGAGCTCCACTGAAGCGAAGTCCTGCTGTGGGATCAGCCGGCTCTTGATTCCCAGTCGCTCTGCGCGCTGCAGTGCAAAAGCATCGGCCCGATTGGAAACCACGAGCGCGATTCGGGCGGGAAGCTCACGGCGCGCAATCGCCTCGCTGAGGTTCTCGAGACTGCGACCGCCGCCGGAGACCAGCACGCCTAGCGCCAGGGCTGCGGCCTGCTTCAAGGGCCTTGCTCCAGACTGTTCTGGGCGTGGTACTGCACTTCCGCGGCCAGAGTCCACAGAAAGTCGTCGAGTGCCGGCGCGACTGCGCCGGAGGTCGCGGCCACGCGGGCAATGTCAAGCGGGCCGTCGCCTTCGTCGGTCACGACGACGATGCACAGGCTGCCCAGACCGGCGTGGGCAGCGGCGAGAATTGGTGCGGCGAGACGCTGCACGGCGACAGCGGCACCGCACGAGGCGAACCAGCGCCGCTCGGCAGGCGTGTCGATCGAGGGCCCCAGCGTGCATGCTGCCACGCATTCCTCGGCGATGATTCCAAGCCGCGCGGCCACGCTTTGCGCGGCGCGCCGCAGGTGCACGTCGTGGACCTGCGTCTGATCGGGGAAAATCGGACCGAGTCGGCTCTCGCCCAACGCGACGAGCACGCTCGCGCCGGAAAGATTGATGTGATCCGACACGAGCGCGAGCGTGCCCAGTTTCGCGGCACGACTCCCGCTGAGAGCGTGGCCGGCGCTGGTGTGTACCAACGCCGATGCGCCGGCGGCGGCAGCGAGCCAAATCGGAAAAGCGTCGGCCCAGGCCGCGGCGGCAGGATCCTGGTCGCCCGGTTCGTCGGCGATCATCCACACGCTAAGTCCGTTGAAATTGCCCCAGTGCAGGATGGCCTCCTGCCAGCAGGCCGGCACCCCAGGGATCTTGGCCAGCGGAATGCGCCGCGCTCCCTCGATCCGCGCGGGCAAGAGCCCCAGTCCCGTTGCGGGAAAGAACAGTGCGCTGGGCGCGGCGACACCCTTGGCTTCGAGAGCGGTCTGGGCCTGGGACACCGCAGTGTCGAGCGCGGATGCATTCATGAATGTCGGCTACTTGTCTGGAAGGAGTTCGTTCAGGAGTCGGCGCGCTTCCTCGATCGAAAGCGGCAGCACGACTTCCTTGAGGCGATTTCTTTCGCCGCTTTTCAGGCACAGGCTCTTGCGCGCAAGTCCCAGGAGATCGGCGAGCACTTCGATGAGTTCTTCGTTGGCGCGGCCGGCTTGCGCGGGCGAGCGCAGCGCGATCTTGAGCCGGCCATTCCACAGGCCGACGAGACCGCTGCGCTTTGCCCCGGGCTGGGCGCGCACGACAAGTGCGCAGCTTTGCGGCGAGAGCGAGCGCAGCGTCATGGGTTCCACGCCCGCGAGCCTCAATGCTCGCTCAACGGCG
>JAYUOR010000294.1:0-4178 GCA_043760765.1 Planctomycetota bacterium
CCCCCCGCCCCCCGCGGCGGCGGCGGAACAGATGTCGAAGTCGAGCCTGGTACCGTATCCGTTAGGCCGCGAGTTCGTTGTTCGCGCGGTAGATGAAACTGATCACTTCCGCGACGGCCTGGTACAGCTCGCTGGGGATTTCATCGCCGAGATCAACGAGCGCGAGCAGCGCCGCAAGGTCGGGATCCTCGCGCACCGGCACACCGTGCTCAGCCGCGATCTCGACCAAACGCCGCGCGATCATGCCGCGACCGCTGGCCACGACGGTCGGGGCAAGGCCCGATCCGGGCGCGTGACGCAACGCCACCGCGCGCTCGAGTCCGGCGCGGAAAGGGGTCGGCTGCCCTGATTTCTGATCGGGATTCATCGTGCCTAGCCGAACCTGTCGATGGCGAGGCGCCCCTCGCTGAGATGGTCGTCGGATTCCGCTCCAGGCACGCGCAAATCCTCCGCCGCGCGAACAGCTACCGAGAGCTGAACGCTGCGGCCGGATGCAGCAAGGCGCGCGGAAAGATCGTCGAGCGATGCCTGCAAACGTGCCGCGACTTCAACGCGCGAAACTCCCAGTCGCACATTCAATGTGTTGTCGTCGAGAGCAAGTTCCGCGCGTACAGGGCCGGTGCGCGAGAATTCCAGGCCGAGCACGGCGCGCTCGATGCGCCGCCCGCGCCCATGGCCGGCCTCGGATTCGCGCTCGCCCGATCTTTGGTGCACCAGGCGCGCGTCGGCAAAGCCCGAGCCGTCGCGCAGCGCAAGCACCCAGCTCGAACCGTCGCCGTGACTCGCGCGGGCAAGGGCCACGAATTGTTCGGCCTCGAGGGCCTCGTGTGCAACGCGCAAGCCTTCGCGCTCAGGCCCCGGCTCGAGTCGGTCGAGCGCAGCACTCAACCACTGCTTGAAATCGGGCATCTCAAATCGTGTCGCCACGGCAGCGCGTTCTTCGAGCAAACGCGAGAGACCCGCATGTTCGCCGAGCAACGTCTCGAGCACGGCGCGCGCAAGCCTCGGCGAAAGGCGAGCGAGTGCAAACGACTCGCCGATCCGCGCGCGCACTGCGGCGTCGACGCTCGGATCCAGGCTGCGCTCCAATGCCGGACCGATCCATTCTGCGAGTGCCTTCGCGACGATGCCGCCGTGCTCGACACCTTCGAGCACCGCGCCCTGCAGGCGCGCGATCTCCTGCGCATCACCGAGCATGTCTTTGAGCTGCAGGCCGAGCGCGCGGCGTGCCGGCTCGATCTCGCTCGCGCCTTCGAGTTCTGCGAAAGCGAGCGCGACCAGTTCTTCCGCGGCCGACGCGAGCGCACTGTTCGGCAGCCTCTCGATGGCCTGCGCAAGCTTGCGCGCCTCGTGCGTCAGACCGGAATTCGAAAGCTGACGCGCAAGCTCAGGCCCCGATTCGCCAGGAGTCCAAGCGAATTGCTGCAGCTCGCGCGCCAGGCCCTGCGCAGCCGCCGGCGTGTTCTTGCCGCGAGCGGAGAGCGCCTGAGCGAGATCCGACAAGAGTTCGCCAAGGCCTTGCCCCTGCGCCAGCAGCCGGAATGGGTGCTCGGTCTCGGGCATGTCCGCTGCGGCTTCAGAGTCTGCGACGAACGCGTCCTGGATGACGAGTTCGAAGATGCGCGCGGCTCCGGTCCCGCGTGCCTTCAGAAGAAGCCTCTGTCCGACCTGCAGCGCGGCCTGGCTCGTCGCGGCGATCCGCTCGCGGCCAATGCCCAGGATCACACTGCCGCCGTCGAGAAGCTGCAGCACCTGCGCCGCGAAAATGCGTCCCTCGGCGAACTGCTCCTGCGACGAAATGGCCGCACCGGAGGCTGCCGTACTGGTCAGGGGCTGGATCGGGATCAGGTCCATGGGAGAGGCTCTCCCAGGGGTTGTCGGACGATCTTTCGCGGCCTGAAGCCGGCAGCCGGACTCAGGCGGGCCTCGGGCTCCCGCGAAGCTTGGCCCAGGCCAAGAAAAAAGGCGACCTGCCCGGAACGGGCAGGTCGCCTATTTCAGAGACAGCTCGAACGCGCCTACTCGTGCGAGATCAGGCGCAGTGTGCCGCCCGAACCCGACATTTCGAGCCGATGGTGCTGCCTGGCAGCGTTGATCGAATGCAGCGTCAAGGCAGACTGGTCGAGCACGCCCGAAGCGCTGAGCATGCCGAGAGGCAATTCGAGATCGCCGACGGCCGGCAGTTGTTGGGTCTGCAACACATGCTGATTTTGGGTCAGGATCCCGAGCCCGCCTGCAAATCCCTGGCTGACGTCGAGTCCGAAATGGACCGGCAGAACACCAACTAAATTGCGGTCGAGCAGCACGCTGACGTGGCCCTGAAGCTCGACGCGCACGCCGCCTTCGGCCCCAAGATCCGTGAACTCGGCGTAACCGTCGCCCCAGGCGTCGATCACCAGGGCCTGGACCGCGGCCAGACTCGGAGCCTCGAATACGATCGAGGGTCTCTGACCGCCGAGGAGGCCTTCCGGAGGCCCGTAGCCGAACGGCAGGCTGCCGATCGCATCACCGCCGCCAGGGGCCATTGGGCCTCCGTCTGCGATCAGAGTGCGAACGCCTAACGTCAGGCAGCCGAAGACAGCCACGGCCACCGTAAACGCGGCGAACCGGCGCGGCAGCCTTCCATGGGAATTGTTGTTGGGGGATCTCATGCGTAGTTTCCAGTCGGCGCCTCGCTGAAAGGCGGCGTCCTGATAATGCTCTATTGGGGTGGTTTCCTGCGACCGTCTGCCCGGTTTGAGGAGTCACTTCCAGACCCGCCTTGCTCTTCGGCGGGGCCTTGGGATTGGAATAGTTCGGGACAGCCCTCCAGTAACGATTGGCCGTAACCAGGGATCGATTCCATGGCGGCTTGGAGGCTCTTGGATTTGAGAATCAGGTCCGCGACCTCGCGCGCACGGCCGGGATGGCGGTCGAGCAGGGCGCGGAAGGCCGCCAGCGACTGGGGCGCGCGGCCGAGCAGTGCGTATTCGAGCGCCTGATTGAAGCGCACGAAGAAGAAACGCTCGTCTCGGTCGGCCAGGCCGCTGATCGTGACCCAGCGGAAGCATGCCAGCGCCTTGCGGTATTCGCCCTCGCGGTCGTGGAGCAGGCCCAGTTGGATCGCGGCATGACCGCGGTTCTGCTCGCAGATCGAAGTCTGGAACAGCTCGCGATATTCGCGCGCGGCCTTGAGCGTCTTTCCATCGCGCGCGGCCAGGAATGCCAAGTACAGGCGCGCTTCCTCGTGCGACGGATCGGCGTGGACCGCCTCGTCGAGCAGCCGCCGTCCCTTGTCCAGGGGACTTGAGATCTCCTTGAGACGGCCGTTGAACATCGAGCGCGCATTGCGCCAGTCGATGCGTCCGCGACCGGTTTCGGGCGCGCCGTCGTGCTCGAGGATGTCGCCGCCTGTGTGCAGCACTCCATCGACGAACCCGCGCCCCATCGTCTGCGTCGCGTCGAGCGGCAATGCCTCCTCGAACACGCGCGTGTGGAAGTCAGGGTCGATCGCGGAAAGCAGGTAGGCCTTGCCAAGTTGATAGAAGATCGTGGCCAGCCGATGCACGTGCTCGATCGACTGCGCCGCCTTGGAAAAGTCCGTCCCCGTCAGCGTCGAAATGCGAGCGATCAAGCGCTCGGGATCGGTCGCGTCCAGGTGCAGGCGCATGCACTGGCGTGTGTCGTCGAAGAAGTCGCGGCAGGTCGGGCAGTCTTCGAGGTGCAGCATGGCGCGCGCTGCCGCCGGTTCGTCGAGCTCGCCGTCGACCAGGCAGGAAATGTCGATCTGGAACGGCGCGCAAATCTCGGCCAGCCCGTCGTTCCACCACTCATTCTTGGTACTCATGAGCCTTCCCCCATCTCGTACTGGAGCTCGTCGTCCGTGTCTCCGTCCTCGCCGACGCCGAGCATGCGTTCGACCGCGGAGGTTCCGCCTTCCAGCTCCGCGCCAAGCCTGGGATCCCTGGCCGGCCGGCAATCCGCGGGCAGACCCTCGAATACTCGCCGCATCGAGCGATGAATCTTTCTGCGGGCACGGAAGATGACCATCTTCAAGTTCTCCAGCTTGATAGCTAGTCGTTCAGCGGCCTCGCGGTAACTGAGCTCATCCACTTCCACGAGGTGGATCGCCTGCTGTTCGCGTGCGGAGAGCATGGCGTAGAACTCCAGGTACAGGTGCAGGTAGGTCAGGTAGACCC
>JAYUOR010000295.1:0-4176 GCA_043760765.1 Planctomycetota bacterium
TGGAACGGCTCGATAGGAGGGTAGAGGCCAGGAGCTGCCATCTCCTGAGACTACCAAGAGATGCCGCGGCCGAAGGGCTTCGAGCCGCCAACATTCCGCTCGGGAACGAGCGACTCCGGTCGCCGAACCCGCCGCGGCGCTGCGTGGAGCAGGCACTGGCGAGTCGCGCTGCGAGCCTGGAGTCCGACCAAGAAGATTCTGGAACGCTACGGCGGGCGGGCGGTTAGCGTTGCTCTGCCGGCAATCGCGCGCAGCGAACTGTTCGCCCTCGAAGTGCAGGCGACGCGTCTGAAGGCATGGGACGAGAGCTGCGACGCAAGGCGCTGAGCAAGATCGAGATCGCCGAGCCGCCGCGCGTTCTCGCTGCGCGAAGTGCAGTACGGATGATCAGCGTTGCGGACGTAAGCGATTTCGTGACCCCACTTCGCCGGGTCAAGAAGCCCGGCGTCTCGGACTCGTCCGAGAAAACAAGCGTGAAGCCGGGAACGAGCGGCACTGCAGGCTTCGGCGTGGGCATAGCCCGAGCAGTGCCTGTGACGCGGGCCGCCGCCGCGAAAGGCAGGGGCGCAAAGCCGCTGGCGTGAATTGCGCGTGGTACCGAAGCTTTGATCTCAGCGCTCCCACGTCGAGCGCATCAGCTGCGCAACCTCTGGAAAACTTTCCAGGATCTCGCTGCGCACGAAGGGGAAGAAATCGTTGGTGCCCCACCAGGCTTCGCTCATCTCGGCGAAGAACTCTTGATCGTTGTTCAGCGCGTAGGCCCTTTCGCGCCTGCCGTTCACGTGCAGGACGTCCGCGAGTTTCTTCGCGGCGCGCACCAGCTCGAAACAATCCTTGACGTCCTTGTTTTCGTAACCGAGCACCTGGTCGTGATACGCGTGGGCGAGTTCATGCAGCACCATCGCAGGTTGCTCACGCGACCAGCTGAGGAAGTTCGCCGCATTCGCGATCTCGAGCCCTTTGGCCCTGGCCGGATCGAAACCATGCCCACTCAACCATGCAGCGGAGGGGTGATACACCGCGCCCGGGCCGGCGGCACTGTCGAGCGAGAGCCAGATGGCAACGGTCTTCAGCCTGGTCAAAGCCGGCGCGGGCAAGGCGCGCTCGATATCGAAGAGCTTGGCGTCGAGCAACTCGAGCGCGCGCGCACACAACTCGCGGCCTTCGAGTCGCTGGTCGACGTGCACGCTCCAGCCGCGCAGCGTGCGCACCTGTTTCGCATATGCGATTTGCAACGGCGGCTCCTGCTGCAGCGCAGGGCCGACGAGCGCTGCTGCAAGGCAGGACAGCAGCCCAAGGTTCAGCATGAGTGCGTGTTTCATCGCGCCCATTCTTACCAGACGGCTCGACCCGCGCTGCGCGACATCACGCGGACCGATTGCCTGCAAGCGCTCTGCGCCGCCGGATGGTGCAGGCGAGACTACAGGAGATTCGCCTTGCGCAACTCGTCGATGATCTGCTTGCCCGTGCGCGAGGGCTTCAGGGTCTTGCCGGCGTCATTGAAGAACTTTTCCATCGATGAGATCGGCAGGCCGAGGATGTCCGTGAACGTCTGCACCTCGGCCGCGGGAACCTTGAAATGGGCCACGGCCGCCTGCTTGTCCAGCGGCTGGATTATCTGCTTTGCGAGTTCATGGTGAAGCGCAGCGATCGGTACCTCGAGTGCGACTCCCGTGTCGAAGACTTGTTTCAGCTTGGGCAGATCGCGCTTGAACTGATCGCGGGCATTCTCATCGATACCGCCGGCGATCGGCTTTGAAATGAACTGCTTCCAGGCCTTATCCACTTCAACGTTGCTCGGGGTGCCGGCGCGGAATTTGGCCGCACTCGTCGACCACTCCTGGAGCTTCTTGCGATCGCGGTCTGCCACGGCCGCCTTCGCTTTATCCACGAAGCCGGTGATCTGCTTGATGCGCCATTGGCCGTTCGCCAGATATTGCTCGAGCAGATCTTCCATCCGCGCCCACTCCTCGACGTAGCGGTTGGCGACGCCCGACGCCTTGTCGAACGCGTCTTGCAACTTGTCCTGCCCGCCCTTGAGGTTGAGCAGATTCTTCTGCAGCACCTGCTCCAGCTTGGTCAGCTTCGCTGCGAGCTCCTTGACTGCCTGCTGATCTTCCGGCGTTTTCGGGGCAAGCTTTTTCAGTGCCCCGTCAAGCTTGCTCGCGCGGACGACCAACTCGCTGGCAAACTTCACGTGCCCGTCGAATGTCGGCCGCAGTTTTTGGAGCACCGCAGCATCCTGCTTCCCGATCGCTTTGGTCAGTTGATCGATCAGCCCCTTCAACTCAGGCAGTTGCTGGTCGTGATCCTTCTGGACCTTGTCGACGCCCGGGCGGATGTTCTTCTCGATCTCGACCTGGATGACCGACTTTTGACCTGTCTGGCTCATGACTTCACTCGGGCAATTGGGCCTGGATGTCTCTCGTTACCGAAAGCAGCTTCGGGCTACCGAAGCCGACGCTGTTGTACATCTTGGACAATCCAGCGCGCGAGAAAGCGGCACGGAAAGCGTACCACGCCCGATCTCGACACCCCGGGCTCCACACATCGCGCAGGGGTGTCGAAGTCGAGCCTGGTGCCGTATCTCCGTATCTCAGGCCAATGCTGACGCGGGAGCTCTCTCGGCGAGCTCCTTGGCGCAACGCACGCCTTCGTCGAGCGTAGTGCAGATACTGAGCCGATCGCGATCGTCGATCCAACCGGCGGCGCGCATGTACTGTTCGGGTTGCGGGCGGACTCCGGCGAGCACGACGCGCAGGCCGTCTTTGTGCAGACGCGCGATCGCCGACTTCAAATTGACTTTGCCGGTCGCGTCCATCACCGGCACCGCGTGCAGGTCGAGCAGCACGACCGTCGCGCGATCGTGCACGGTGTGCAGGGCGCTCATCGCTTTGTGCGCGGCGCCGAAGAAAAGCGGGCCGGCGATCTCGTAGTAGGCCACCGTCTCGGGCAACTTGACCGAAAAGCGCTCGTGGGCGTCCGCGACGAGCTTGACCTCAGTGAGCTCGATCATGCGCCGCATGAAGAGCAGCGACGCGAGCGCGCAGCCCCAACTGACCGCCACCACCATGTCGAACACGACCGTCAACGTGAAACACGCGAGCAGCACGATCACGTCGCTCTTGGGCGAAACTCTCACGACGTGAATGAAGTGCTTGGCCTCGGCCATGTTCCAGGCGACCAGCAAGAGCAACGCGGCGAGCGCGGCCATCGGCAAGTAACCCAGCAGCGGCGCGAGCAGCACGACCGCGGCCAGCACGACGCCGGAGTGCACAATGGCTGCGACCGGCGAACGCGCTCCCGCCCGCACGTTGGTCGCCGTGCGCGCAATTGCGCCGGTCGCGGCGATGCCGCCGAAGAAGGGCGAGGCGATGTTGCCCGCGCCCTGCGCCAGCAACTCCGCATCGGGATCGTGCTGCGCGCCGGTCATGCCGTCGGCGACGACCGCGGAAAGCAGCGACTCGATCGCGCCGAGCATGGCAATGGCGAACGCGGACGGCATCAAGGCCTTGAGCACCGGCCATGAAACTCCGATCGGCGCTCCGTCGGCATTGGAGAGTTCCCAGGGCCTGACGAACAGCGGCGGGAGCTGCGGGATGCCCAGGATCTTGACGCCACCGGACTCGTAGCTGAATCGGTCGCGGATCGTCGAGACGTGGAAGCCGGGCACCCACAGCGAAAGCAGATAGCAGGCCGCTCCCGCGAGCGAGAGCGCAATCAGCGGCGCAGGCAGTTTCTTCGTCAGCTTCGGCCAGTAGTGCAGGATCGCGAGCGTCGCCAGACCAACCGTGAGATCTTCGAAGCGCAGGCTCGGCATCGCTCCGGCGATCGTCGCCACGCGATGCATGTAGTCGTCCGGCATCTGCTCGATCGTGAGACCGAAAAGATCCTTGAGCTGCAAGGTGCCGATCACCACTGCGATGCCCGCGGTGAAACCGATCGTGACCGGATAGGGAATGAACTGGATCAGCCGGCCCAACCGCGCGGCGCCCATCGCGACCAGGATCACGCCGGCCATCAAGGTCGCGAGCAGCAGACCGCCGATGCCGAAATTGCCCGCGATCGGCGCGAGGATCACGACGAACGCCGCTGTCGGGCCGGAGACCTGCACGCGCGAGCCGCCGAGCAACGCGGTCAGCCCACCGGCGATGATCGCCGTGTAGAGCCCGTGCT
>JAYUOR010000296.1:0-4171 GCA_043760765.1 Planctomycetota bacterium
CGCCGACCAGCGCCTCGCCGAGCACGATCCAACCCGCTCTCAGGCCGCCCAGGCCGTAGGCCTTCGTCAGACTCGAGATCGAAATGCCGTTGGGCGCAACCTGGAAGGCGTACTCGCGCCGATCCGGCTCGTCGAACTCGAGGTAGACCTCGCAGCAGACCAGCACTCCGCCAACGCGCTCGGCCTCCCGCGCCAGCGCCGCGATTTCCGCTCCCGAGAGCCGGGCGCCGGTCGGATTGTGCGAGTTAGTCATGAAAACGTGGCCGCGCGCGCATCCGGCGAGAGCCTGGCGCACACGGGCCGGATCCAGGCCCCAACCGGCGGCCGGGTCGCGCTCGACCAGGACACACTCCGCGCCGAAGACGCGCGGCAGCGCTCGCAGCGGTTCGTAGGATGGCGTCTCGCTCGCCACCCGCGAGCCGGGTTGGAAGAACCGCCATGCAGCCAGGTGCATGCCGCCGGTCGCGCCGAGTGTCGCGATGACTCGGCGTGGATCGACGCGCAGCCTCTCGGCGATCTTGGCCTCGAAGTCGGGCAAGGCTTCCGAGCCCGCGTATCCGCTGTCGATGCCGTGAACCGGCACGCTCAAGTCGAACTCCGCCGGCGTCGGAGTCGGCATGCCGGAGGGGGTGAGAATGTGGCGGGCCGCTTGAGAGCGCTCGCGAGCGAATACCATGTACGGGAAATACGACATGTTCTCTGTGAATTGAGCTGTGGAACCGACCCTCGCGGACCGCTACGATCCGGCCAACCTAACGAGGAAACCTGCCCGCAGGCCGCGTTTTTTTTCGGAACCAGCTGCGCAGCAGTCCAATTCCGCGAAGCGTTTCATCCTCGCCGAACCGCCCGCAGGACCAGCACCCAATGATCAACTTTCAAAGCAAAAAATCCACGCGCGCTCTCGTCTGCATCGCACTGGCCGGAATCGCTTTTCCACTGAGCAGCCAAGTCGGTTTCAGTGCGGCGTCTCAGGATCCCAAGGCGAGCACGACCGGCGCGGCGACTGCCACCGCTGCGCAAGCGGCGCCCGCGCAGGCGACGACGAAGCAGAAAAATCTGCGCTACTTGCGCGTCGGATCCGACAGCGCGAAGGCGTTCAATCTAGAGGCCGCGAATGGCGTCAGCATCGCAGACCTCAGCAAGGGCACGCTCGTCGCGGTCTACGAAGAACGTGGCGATTGGCTCGAATGCGAGGTCCCGGGCGGATTCGAGATCTGGGTCTACGGACAATTCGTGAAAGCGTCGTCCGAGGCAGGCGTGCTGGAGATCACCGGATCGGAAGTGCGCGCGCGCCCGCTCGCGTCCAGCGGTTCGGAGAGCTACCCGCTCAAGCCGAATTTGTCGAAGGGCGACCGCGTGCGACTGATCAAACGCAACGACGCGACCAAGCCGCTGGCCGAAGACTGGGTCAAGGTCTATTCGCCCCCCGGCGTGCGCGGTTTCGTTGCCAAGAGCGATTGCGAGGCACTCTCTCCCGGCATGGATGGCGCAGCCGCCTGGTCTTCGGCGGTCGTCGAATCACGCAAGCGCGCGCCGGTGAGCGCGCTGCCCGCAGCGGCTGCCGCGGGCGCTGCAACGGGCGCTGCAACGGGTGAGGCAACGGGTGAGGCGATTGCCGCTGGCTTCGTCGGTGAGCTTACGCCGCAACAGGCGATCGAGGAACTCAAGCGGGCCGATGCCGCTCTCGCTCGCGAACGTGCCGTCGCGAATCCCGATTTCACCGGCGTGCGAGCGCAATACCAACTCGTGTTCGACAGCACGAAAGCAGGGGCCACGAAGGAAATGTCCAAACACGGCCTCGCTGAAGTCGATGCGCTGATCGAGGCGCACGCGATCAAGGGCACGCTGCAATCCGAGCGCGACCGCGCCGAGCAGGACAACCTGAGGCGTCAGGAGGCACTCGCGAAGGCGGCCAAGAACAAGGACATCTACAGTGGCCGCTTCGATTCACGCGGCTGGGTCGAGAAACGCGTGCTGCCCGGCCAGAAGCCGACGTACATGGTCCGCTGGGGCGGCAACCTGGAAAGCGAGCTGATCTGCAACTCCGGCCGCTACGATCTTTCGGCCTTCAACGGGTACGAAGTGGGAATCAACGGCCGCGAGCTGCGCTCGTTCACCCCCGGCGACATCAGCCACGTGGCCGTGCCGCGCCTGATCGACGCCGCGCGCATCGAAGTGATTTCCGGAAGGCAGACGCGCTGATCCCCGGCTGACGCCGGTTCCAGAGTTTGTCGAATCTGCTGCTATCCCTGCGCGACTTCGTGCGACGGTTGTTCGGGCTCGAGCCCGCGGCGCCGTTGTGCGATTCGTGTCGGCTGGACTACGGCAACGTCTGCAAGCGCCGCGAGCGCCCTAACGCGCGGATATGCTCTGACTATCAGCGCCGCTGAGGGGCCGCCGGTCGTGGCGCTCGGCGTCCAGCGCTGGAATTCCGGCTTGGGTGCTCTCTGCGCTGTCCTTCCGCAACTTCCGCAGAGGCATGCGGACCGCAGCAAGAGAGCTGCCCTGCCCGGACTGTCGCGAGCCTGATCTAGCCCTGCAACTCCGCCGCCGAAACGCGCCGCATCGCGGCGGGCAGGACTTCTTCGCGAAGTTTGCCGAGCTCGTTGTTCGCGATCGCAAGGCGGATGCGCTCGAAGAGTCGCGCGAAGTAGCGCAGGTTGTGCAGTGTGAGCAGTTGCGCGCCCAGCATTTCGTTCGATTGACAGAGATGGCGCAGGTATCCGCGGCTGAAGCCCGCGCAGCAAATGCAGTCGCAGGCGGGATCGAGCGTGCGCGGATCGTGCGCGAAGCCGGCGTTGCGCAAATTCAGTTGTCCCAGCGACGTGAAGGCCTGGTGCGTGCGGCCGTGGCGCGTCGGAGTGACGCAGTCGAAAAGATCAACGCCCTGTTCGACTGCGTCGAAGAAGTCGACCGGCATTCCGACTCCCATCAAGTAGCGCGGCTTGTGCGCGGGTAGATAGGGTGCCGAGGCCTGGACCGCCGCGCGCATGTCCTCGCGGGTTTCGCCGACGCTCACGCCGCCAATCGCGAAGCCGACGAGTTCATGCGCGCATACGACCTCGACCGCGCTGCGCCGCAGGTCTTCGAAAATGCCGCCCTGGACGATGCCGAACAACGCTTGGCCGCGCTCTTCGCCGCCGAGTTCGCGGTGTTTGCGCACGCAGCGCTCCAGCCAGCGGTGCGTGCGTTCGACAGCTTGCTCGACCACGGCCCGATCGCGCGGATCGGCCGGGCATTGGTCGAAAGCCATCTGCACGTCGGCGGCGAGTGTCGCCTGGACTTCGACCGCCCGTTCAGGCGTGAAGCGCACTCTGGAACCGTCTAGCACGGATTGAAAAGTGACTCCGTCGTCGTCGATCTGGTTGATGCCAGCCAGGCTGAAGACCTGATAGCCGCCGGAGTCCGTGAGCAGCGGTCCATCCCAGTTCATGAATCGATGCAGCCCGCCCAGCGCACGTACGGTCTCTTCACCTGGTCGCAGGTGCAAGTGGTACGTGTTCGCGAGCAGCATGCGCGCGCCGAGTGCGCGCAATTGTTCCGGCAGCACACCCTTGACAGTGCCGCGAGTCCCGACCGGCATGAAGGCCGGCGTTGTGACGCTGCCGTGCGGCGTGTGGAAGACTCCGCAGCGCGCGTACGTCGCGCCGCCGCCGGCCGTCAGTTCAAAGCGGAATTGTTCAGCGCCCATCGACCAGCGCGCTTCCGGGATAGTAATGCGCCAGTATTTCCGCCGAACTCCAGCCGTATTGCGCGTACGCATGGCACCCGTTCTGGCACAGGCCGACACCGTGCCCGCGGCCACGGCCGGTCAGCATGAGTCCCGACTCGATCGCTTCTCCGGCGCGCGGCACTGTCACGAGCACGAGATTCGACGCGATCGCGCCATCCTTGAGTTCCTTGCGCACATTTTCGAAGGACACGCGGCACGAACCGGACGAGCCCTTGAGCTCGACCTCGAGCCAGCGTCCGTTGCGATCGCTGCGCATGGGCTCGAGACGCAACGTGTGTTCGCCGATGGCGAAAGTGCGCGCGAGGCGATCGAGCTGTGCCGGCCCAAGCGTCGTGCGCCAGGAAAGATCGCGCAGGCTGACCGGCACGTTCGATGCACCGTTCGCAGGATTCGTGCCCAGCGGATGCAAACAGGCTTCGCAATCGACGCCACGCAGCG
>JAYUOR010000297.1:0-4167 GCA_043760765.1 Planctomycetota bacterium
GGCGGCCTTCCTGGCCGCTGAGCACGACGTTTCTAGCGCGACGCAGCATCGCCGAAGACCGCGAAGCCGAGTAGGCGACTTTTTCAACGGGCTGCTAGCACTCGTCGGGTCTGCGGGGCACTCTCTCTGCCCTGTGTGTCTTTGGGATTATTCCCGTGCAAGCCTGCAAGAAACCGCAGAGACGCACAGCGAGGCTGGAGCTGAACGACGCGTCAGCTCAAGGCACCAGCCGCAGCACGTCGAAGACACACGCGCCGCCGGGAATCAGCGTGTAGGTCAGGACCAATTCGGCGCGACCATCGCTGTCGAGGTCAGCGGATTCCATCTCCACCAGCTTGGCCGTGTCCGCGGGGCGGATCGGAAATTGCGCGTTGCTGGGCTTGCCGCCGGTCAAAACCGCAGTGCGCCGTTCGGCAAGCCCTCCGAGCCAACCTGCGATACGGTCGATGTCCCAGACACGCTGCTGATCATCGAACAACAGCTGCGCGAGCAACGCCTCGCCATCGAGCGAACGTTCGTCCTCTGACTCACCGGCGTTCGCAAGCCACAACTCGAGCTGCTTGCCGTCCTGACTGGCAAGCACGACGTCGCGCGCCCCATTGCCGTCGTAGTCGCCCCACTCGCTGCGGCGAAAGCGCGCGCCGATCTCGTCGAAGCGTTTGAGGAACGACGACGGATTTTGGACCAGACGCAGGATGGCCGGCAGGCGCACGGCGAGTTGGGCATGCTTCGACGGTTTGGTCTCGAAAGTCCGGCCGTCCTTCGACAGGTAACCGGAGGCGCTGATCTCGACGTCCCACTCACCGAAGATGCCGCGCACCAAGGCGGCAATCGTCGGAACTTGGACTTTGACCAACAACAGGTCCGGCAACGTGTCCGCGTCGAGGCGCATCAGCTGCACTGCCGTGATGTCGTCAGCGGTCTTGAAAATCATCGAGGGCTTCGTGAACTGCGGCCCCGCTGAAGATCCATGGAAGACCCAGACCTTGCGCCGATGGGCGATCACGAAGTCTGGAATTCCGTCAGCATCGAGATCGCGCATCTCGTAGGTCGCCTGATCGCCGACGGCGAGCGTATGCCCAGGCCGCACTTCCGCTTTTTCGATCGTGTCGCGAAAAATCGACAGATCGACCGTCACACTCGGCGCTTCTGGAAAGCTCGCGTCGGTCGCCTGCAGGTGAAAGGCGCGAACGGAGCCCTCCGAAACCAACAGGTCGGCGCGGCCGTCCCCATTCAGGTCGCGGGCAACGATCGAGGGAATCGAAAACGAAGCCGAGAGCACGTCGGAGAGCGCTCGCCCATCGGTTTGTGCGCTTCGATTGACCTCGACGGCGAGGCTTGCCGCCTGGGTGAAAGTCGGCCAGGGCGAGTTGTCGCCTGCGCTTGTCGGCGCAGCGCCGGCCAGAAACAGTTTCAGCCTGTCCGCGCTGGGCACGACCAGATCCGCGCGGCCGTCGCCGTTGACGTCCTGGGCCACGTCCACGAAGCGTGGAGCACCGACCCGCAAACCGTGAGAGGCCCGTTTCGTGAGCACGACGCTCTCCGGCGAAAAGCTCGCCCCCTCACGCGGATAGACGCGCGTGTCCTTCGCTCCCATCACGATCAGGTCGAGGCCGGGGCGATCACCCAGCTTCGCGAAATCGACCAGCACGCGGGCCGGATCGGCAAGTCTGACCGAAGGGCGCGGGTCGAGTGCAAAGACAAACTTTTCGGCTCGCTTGGTGGGTGCAGCAAAAACACACACTTCGCCACGAACGCCGAGCAGCACGAGTTCCGCGGCCCCACGCTCAACCGTGGCGTCGAGGTCGATGAGCCGGTGATCGCTGACTTCGAAGCTGGGCGCCAGACTCTGGGCCAGTTCGAGGCGCTCGCCGGACTGCGCGGCGACGAAAAACGCCCAACCTGAGAAAAGGAGGCTCACGGAAACCTGACCAGCCTCACCTGGCGATCCTCGACCACGGCGATGTCGCTGACCGCGCGGTCGCTGCGCTTGGGCAAGAGAATCTCCGCCTTGGTTTGGATCGTCGTCTCGTACAAGGGCCGTGGATCCAACTGCCAGCCTGTCTTTGCGCGCCGCATGGCGAGCAGGCGCAGCTTTTCGGGTTCGCTGCGCACGACAAGGTCGCTGAGCCGGTCGCCGTCAAGGTCGCCCACAAAACGCAGCGTCAAGTCGAATTCGCTGATCGGAATCTGCACGCGCCACGAAAGTGTCGGCTGCTTTGCAAATTCGCCGTTGTCGTTCCTGTAGACCAGCATGTCGGCGTCGACAGTCTCGCTCGAAGCGGAGCGCAATTGATCGATCAGGTCGGGTCGCACCGTGCGCACGAACAGATCGGGGCGCTGGTCGCCGTCCAGGTCGTCGAAGTACGCGCCGAGCCCGAAACCGCCGAGCACCAAGACCTGCTGCGGAAGCGCCTTGGGACCGAATAGCGGCGCAGCTTCGCTTTTCGCGGCCTCCCCACGGCCCTTGCCCTGCACGAACAACAGGATCTGCGTGCGCACGTCGTCGGAGCGCTTGTCGCCGGCCAGGATCGCCAGATCGGAGTGTCCGTCGTGATCGGTGTCGAGCACGTGCGCGGAATAGGACGCATCCAATTGCCGCTCGCGATCCGCAGGCACAGGCAGCGGAAACGCGAACTGGGGCTCGGGCCAGAATCCAGCGTCCTTCGTCTGCAGCCAGACCCACATCGTGCGCACGCCCTGAGCCTGCACATCCAGCCGTCCGTCGCCGTCGAAGTCGGCGAGTTGCGGCGCGGGAACTTCCTCCGAGACCGACAACAAAGTGCGCGCGCGCGTCTCGCGGGTTCCAAAGGAGATCTCCACTTTGCCGCCCTTCTCGTCGCTGCCGGCGGAGATTGCACCCCCGCGCCTGTTCTCCTCGGCGTTCTGAATTTCCTCGGGCACGCGCAGGTGGATCACGGCGGGAAATGAGTGCGGCTGGTCGGACTTCTGGCGCACCGCGCGCGCGATCGCATAGCCCGCAGGCTCGGGCAGGACCAGGTCCACAGCGCCGTCGCCATCGAGATCGACGAGGCCGGCGGAAAAGGCAAAGCACTCCTCGGGATCGGCAAGCTGCCAGAGCAGATCGCACTCAACGAGCCGCGCAAAGCGTCTTTCCGAGGCCGCAAAGGGCCGGCATAGGAACGCGCCGCGCGCGCTGAACAGGATCAGTTCCTTGCCTGGGTTGGACGGATCGACTTCAGCGATCGCATAGGCGACCACGTCGGATGTGAGCTCGACCAGCGCATCCGCAGACGCCGCAAACGTCGGCAACTTGGGATCCTTGCGCGCGAGGTAGCAAACCAGCTCGCGGCCGCCGGCAGTCCGCGACAGGCCCAGGACCAAGTCGTCTTGCCCGTCAGCGTCGAGATCGCCTTCGAGCGCGCTGTGGACCGCGCGCTCGCTTCCGACATCTAGAACGCTGACCACGGCGCTGCGGCGGGCATCCTGTGCCGGAGCGATCAAGGCAACACATGCGAGCACGGCGATCAAGAGCCCAACTCCTCGAGTTGATCCGAGTCGCCGCCCGAAAGCTTGAACAGCCAGAACAGGCGCACAGCCCACGCGGCGCGAGTGGATTCGTAATGGAACAAGCCAAAGAGAAAACTGGTCTCGCTTGCGTTGCGCGTGTGCTCGTAAGAAAACAGGAGCGGAATCGAAAACTCGCTGATCTCCTGTTCGCGTTGCGAAAGCGGCGCGCTGACCTTCAAGATCACGCCGGCACGCTGCACTTCGAGCTTGAGCGCAGCGCCTGGCTTCGCGCCGCGAATGCGATCGATCAACACGTCCGGGGCGCTGACGCGCTCACCGTCGACCGCCACGATCAGGTCTTCAAAGCGCAGGTCCGCCTTGCGCCAGGGACTGTCGGCGGAAAGCCCAACGATCACGGCGCCGGCCCCCGGTCCCATTCCCGCCCTGCGCGCTTCGACTTCCGTCGCTCCGCGCACCACGATCCCGGCGCGTTGGTCTTCGCGCAGACGCGCGACTGCGATCCGCTCCGCCGGTCGATAGCGCGCTGCCATGAGCAGCCGGGCGCGCTTCATCGCACCGGCGCGGTCGAGGTTGACTTCGATTTCGTTGCCGGAGGCGGACTTCAATTCCAGTTCGCGCCACTCCGAGGGCCAGGACAAGGCTTGCTCGGCTCCATCGGGCAACACCCGCGCACCG
>JAYUOR010000298.1:0-4166 GCA_043760765.1 Planctomycetota bacterium
AGCAGGACACGTGATCGCGGCGCAGCGTGTCGATCGTCACCAGCAACACGTTCGGCCGCGGCGCTTTCGGTCCGGAGCAGGCGCAGAGCAGGGTGGCGAAAAGCGCCAGGCAGCGTGCGAGGGAATTCATCGCGCCTGCACGAACTCCTTCGACACGTAGCGTTTTCCAAGCTCGCGGGCCAGATCGCGTTCGTCGCGCTCGGGCACGGCGGCTTCGAGCCCGACCTTGAATTCGTCCTGGAAAGCATCGCGAAGCGCGGGCGCGAAGGCCGCAGCCGAGAGTCCGCGTTCGCGCGATTCGAGCGTCGCGATGTCGCCCTCCAGCATCGAAGTTCCGAGTTTGATCGAGCCGTGATGCAGGACCCGGCCATTCTTGCGACGTTGCGCCGAACCGACGCCTTTCTTGCCGTCCCAGACCAGATCGAGGCTCGTCGAATGGTGGAAACACATGCCGGTGTCCGCGCGATCGGAGCTCAGTGCGCCTTCACCGCGCAGGCGCGCCTCGACATCGAACTTGGACAGAGCCCGCGCGATCGCGACATGCACGCGCGCGTAGGAATCGCTGAGACTGCCCGCGTACAACTCGGTCGAAAGATCCGCGCTGATCGAGAACGTCAATTCGCGCACGTGGTGGATCGCGCCGCCGCCGGTGATGCGCCGCACGATCGCGCCGGCTTTTTCCGCGCCCGGCACGTCGCTCAATTTCTGAAAGTAGCCAAGCGAGAGCGTGTCGGGTTTCCAGCTGTAGAAGCGCAGCGTCGGCGGCAGGCCCGGCGTGACGAGCAGCGCTTCGTCGAGCCCCATGTTGAAGTCCGGCGCCGCGGCCCAGGTTGTGATCAAGCGCCAACTGGCCATCGGTTCAGTCTACGGGCGGCAAGCGCAACTCACCGAGGTCGATCTCTTCGTCCGCGGAGCTCAGCGCGCCGATCTCGAGCGGACCAAGCAGCGTCGCGCGATGGCCGGTCGCGCTGACCACGAAGGTCCAGCCCCCGGCGAAGACGCCATCGATCGTCGCGCAGCCGTCGGCCTGCGTGGTCCAAGTGCGCCCGAGCCAAGCTTCGCGTCCAAGCGGATCGCAAAGCACCCATACCTCCGCGCCCGGGAGCGGCGCTCCGCTTACGGAGTCGAAGGCGCATAGTGCGGCTTGGACGGTCCTGTCGATCGCGCGCGGATCGGGCCGGCTCGCGCTCGCCACAGGCCGTTGGAAGAGCGAAGGCCCCGGTGGCATGGCCGGAATCTCGATCGTTTGCCGGCCAGCGCCTGCGCGGAAGGGGCCGACTACAACTTCCTCGGCGCGCGAGCCGCGCGAGGTGCGCAGGGTGAGCCAGAACGGGCGCTCGTCCTGCATTGGAACGGCGACGGCGCGCTCGCGACCGCCCATGCTGAATTGGGCCGACATGCCGAAACCGCAGCACGCCGCACGCGGATGGGCCGGGTCGTTGACCACCGACTGCGGAGCCAGTCCGCAGGCGCGCAGGTAAACCTCCTGGGGCTCGCTGCCGGGCGGATCCACGAGTTCGCCGCTGCGCACGATCAGCAGATCCAGCTCGTCGAGTGGTTCGAGCCGCTCATTGGCGACCACCGATTCTTGTCGCAAGCGGCCATTGCATTCGCGCACGCGTGTCTTGAAGCCGGGCGCGCTGATGTAGAGGCGCACAATCGCGGACAGGGGGGTCGCGAGCGCAAAGGAAAACGTCCCGTCGCCGCTGGGCGAGCACTGCGTGCGCAGTTCGCGCCCCTCACCCAGTTCAGCGAGCAGGTCGACCTTCGAAGTGATCCAGGCGTTCGCCAATAGCCCGCCGACCGGCCCGATGCGCAACGCGGTGGGGGCACCGGGCGGCATCGCGTCCCCGCCCGTAGTAGGCGCCGCTCCGAGAATTGGCCGGCCCTCGGGATCGAACAGGCGCATGCGCAGAACCTCACGCTCCGCGAGCGCGAACTCGAGTCCGTCGAGCATGGCGCCGGGAGTCCACGGACCGAGCGGAAAGTCTTCGAGCCGCCCGTCGGGAGGGATCACCAGTGCGGTGGGGCGTGAACCGACGCCCGAAAGCAAGAAACTGCCGTCGAGCGCGGTCAGCGCTTCGCCATTCAGCAGCGCGAAGCGTTCGCTTCCCGGCAGATCCGCGATGCCCGCAGCGACCGCCTGAGGATCGACGACGTGCAGGTTGACCTGCGAAAGTCGCTGGCGCTCGGGGTTCACGCTGACCAGCGCGCCGGCCACCGGCCTGCGGCCCGAGTCGATCACGCGGCCCGCAAAGCTCGGCGGTCGCGGCAGGACCATGTCCGCCGCGATCGCCGCGCCGCAGGGTTGAACCGACTGCGCAACGCGCGCGCTGCCGCCTGTCCCGCTGGCTTCCACGATCACGCTCGACCACGCGGCGGCGAAAAAACTGTTTTCGCGCGCCGAGATCAGGCGCGGCAGGTCGACCACGCGATCGATGCGGTAGCTGCCGTCGGCAGCGGTCTTGCCTACGATTGCGTTGTGCTCGGTGGGCTCGGGCCAGGGCGAAATGTCCGCGAGTGTGAGCGACACGCCGGCCAGCGCTGCTCCCTGGTCATCGACGACGCGGCCAGTGATCGTGCCGCCGGGGCCCAGTCGCAGGACGGCCAGGCGTTCTCCCAGAACCTCGCCGCGCGCGATCGTCAGCGCGGCGGCGAAACGATCGTTGCGCCGCGACTGAGCAAGCACCAGTGGCGCGAAGACAGCTTCGAAGCGCGCGTCTCCGTGTGCGTCACTGGGAACTCTCCCGAAGCGACGTCGCAGGGGTTCCTCGGACAGGAGCTCAACCAGCACGCCCTCGATCGGCAAACCATTCATCGCATCGACGACTTGCACGCGCACGTCGCCGGCTGCGGCGGCTCTGCGAGGGAGACTGCCGGCGTTCCGCGTCAGGGCTTCTCCGGCACTCTCGCTGCCGTCCGGCGCGCGGAAGGACTGCGGCGTGCCCGGCAACTTCGAGCCCCACCAGCCTGCGGCGAGCAGCACAGCGACGAGCGCAAGCCCGGCCCAAGCCACCACGCTGCGCGCGGACGAATTCGTCCCCGGTAATTCGCCGCCACTTCTTACGCTCTCCAGATCCGCGCCGGCACCCGCCGTCGGGCTTGAAAAAAGTGGCGGTGGATTACCGGGGACGTGACTAATGTTTGTTCGCGGCGACGAACTTTTCGTAGGCGGCCGCGTCCATCAGGCCCTCGACGCTCTTGGAGCTAAGCTTGAGACGCACCATCCAGCCTGAGTTCCACGGGTCCTTGGCCAGCACCTCGAGGTGCTCTTCGATCGTGTGGTTCACATCGACGACTTCGCCGGAGACCGGCGAATTGAGGTCTGAAACGGCCTTGACCGATTCGATCTCGCCGAAGGTCTGGCCCGCCTTGACCACGCGGCCGACCTCGGGCAGGTCACAGTAGACTAGGTCGGAGGTGTTGCCGTTGGACAGTTCCTGCACGGCGAAATCGGTGATGCCGAGCAGGGCGGTGTCGCCTTCGATCTTGACCCACTCGTGAGTGGGGGAGTACTTGCGGTCGTCAGGGCGCATGGGTTGTCTTCGGGGGTCAGGGCTACTTGCGGGTGCGCGAGAAGAAAGGCAGTTCCTGCACGCGGCAGGGCTGACGCTTCCCGCGGAAGTCGAGTTCGAGATCGGTGCCTACGGCCGCGGCGTCAAGACTGACGTAGGCCGAGGCGATGTTCGTCGAGAGCGTCGGCGATGGCGCGCCGGAGCACACGGCTCCCACGAGCGTCGCGCCACGGTAGACCTCGGTGCCCTGGCGCGGCACGCGCGGTCCGGGAGTGGTCAGACCGACCAACTTGCGGCGTGGGGCGGCCAGCACGCGATCGAGCGCGGCGCGCCCGATGGTCTTCGTTTTTTCGGGCGCGAACGAGACGCCGAAGTTGAGGCCCGCTTCGATCGGGTTGTGCTCGGCGTCGATCTCGTGGCCGTAGAGCGGCATGCCGGCTTCGAGGCGCAGAATGTCGCGCGCACCCAGGCCGATGGGTTGCACCCCTTCCTTCAGTCCCAGTTCGGTCAGCGCGCGCCAGACCCGCGGGCCCTCGGCGTTGGGCAGGTACAGCTCGTAGCCAAGCTCGCCGGTGTAGCCGGTGCGGCTGATGCGCGTGCGCTCGAGGCCGCAGACCGTCGCGAAGTCGAACTTGTAGTAGCCGAGTTTGG
>JAYUOR010000299.1:0-4164 GCA_043760765.1 Planctomycetota bacterium
AGTCGGCGCGGGTCAGTCGCTATCAAAGATCGCCCACGACCACTACGGTCACGCGCCGGTCGAACTCGTGACCAAGCTGGCGCAATACAATGGCATGGCCGATGCCAACGCGCTACGCGCTGGAATGAAGCTCAAACTGCCGACGCTCGAACGCTTGGGCGTGGTGTTGAAGCCCTAGTCGGTTCCAGGCACGGGGGTCGCAGGGCCTCGGACTTGTGCGGGCCGCCGTCCGGGTGCAGGCTGACGCCATGCTGCTTGCCCAGCTTGCCGAATGGTTGCTGTTCCCGAGCGGACTAGGTTCACCGGCGACAATGAACTTGTGGGACGGCGCAAAGGTCCAGGCTGAGTCGCCGTGGGGCGAATGGAAGCTGGACCTGGCGCTTGAGGTCCGCGAACCCAAGGATCTCGAGACCCAGACCCCCATCGGCCTGCGAGTCGGCTGGCGCCCCGCGAAATCGCCACTCGAGTGGGTGCTGGGCTATTCCGCTTCGGACGACCAGGAAGACGCCACCACAATCTCCGAGACTTCCGTGCGCATGAAAACGCGCGAACTCTCCGTGGGCGTGCGGCATAGCTTCCGAACTGAGACTCATTTTCAGCCCTCGCTCGCCGCCGGAGTCGCCTGGCTGCACGAGGACGTGCGCATCGAAGAATTCTTCGCGCCTGTCATCGAAGGCAGCGACGATTCTTTTGGAGTCTGGCTCGAAGGCGGAATCACGTGGCAGTGGATGAACGGGTTCCGCTTGGGCGCTGGTGCCCGGGCGTTCTTCGGCTCGGAACTCGACATCGGCGGCCAGTCGTACGACCCCAGCTACACGCAACTGGCCGTGGTGTCGCTCGGCTACCGTTTCTGACGATCGAGTCAGGTGACTCGGTACGTCACCACGACTTGCGCGACGGCGCGTTGCCGAGCGCGCTTTCGCTGACCGAGCGCCCCGCCGTCACGATCTCGACCGCGACATTCGGCGAGAGGCCGCGGCGCAATCCGCCTAGCGCGCCGGCCGAAAGCTTGAGCACGAAACACAGCGCCTCGTCGCCGATCAACTCTTCCGACTGCAGCGCGCCGCTCGAGCGCGCCAGCGCCGCGCTGCGACCATCGGCGATCGGCACGGTGAGTCTTGCGGTGATCGAATGCCCGTCGAGTTCGCGCAGCACGATCTGGGTCAAGCGCTCGATGCCGTCGCCGGTCACCGCGCTGACGAAGACGACTTCGTTCTTGCGGCCCTGCGCCAATGAATGCAGCGCGAGCGGCTCCGGCACGCGGTCGATCTTGTTGAACACCAACACTTCGCGCCGATCGGCCCAGGCGATGCCGTCGAGCACCTGATCGACCGCCTGGATCTGCGTCGAGGCGTCGGGATGCGAGGCATCGACGATGTGCAAGAGCAGGTCGGCGTGCAAGGTCTCCTCGAGCGTCGCGTGGAAGGAAGCGACGAGGTGGTGCGGCAGGCGCTGCAAGAATCCGACCGTGTCCGAAAGCAGCACGCCGCGGCCGTCGGGCAGGCGCCACTGGCGCGTGCGCGTGTCGAGCGTGGCGAACAACATGTCGACGGCAAGTTCTTTCGAACCCGTCAGTCGATTGAGCAGCGTCGACTTGCCGGCGTTGGTGTAGCCGACGAGGCCGACCGTGAACTGGGCCTGGCGCGAGCGCACTTCGCGCTGACGGCGCTCGGCGATCACGGCGAGTTCGCGGCGCAGGTCGAGGACACGCTTGCGCAGAATGCGCTTGTCGGTCTCGAGTTGCGTTTCGCCCGGACCGCGCGTTCCGACGGCGCCTTCCATGCGCTCGAGGTGCGTCCACATGCGCTTCAGACGCGGCAAGAGATACTCGGCCTGCGCGAGTTCGACTTGCAGACGAGCCTCGGTGGTGCGCGCGCGCTTGGCGAAAATGTCGAGGATCACTTCGCTGCGATCGAGCACGCGCACGCCAAAGGCTTTTTCCAGGTTGCGGATGTTGGCCGGCGAAAGATCGTTGTCGACGGCGACCGCGTCGGGTTGCAGCAATTCGACCTCGGCGGCGATCTCCGCGACCTTGCCCTTGCCCATCAGCGTCGCCGGATCGGGTGAATCCTTGTACTGAACGATGCCGGCGCCCACCGGCTCGACTTCGGCCGCGCGCAAGAGTTCGCGCAATTCAGCCAGCGGTCCGTCGTGTTCTTCGGCTTGCCCGGGCAGGATCACGCCGCAAACCAAGATACGTTCGCGCGGCGCAGCGGTCGGTTTCGGTGCTTTACTCATGTGACCAGCGCGGAATCTCTGACCGGCTCGCGTTCGTGATCGAGGCTCCTGATCGTTCCGGCTTCGTTCACCGCCGAAAGATTGGTGTGCACGCGCCAGCCTGGTTCCGTCGCCGGATGGTCCGAGCGGAAGTGCGTTCCGCGCGATTCGCTGCGGCTTAGGGCGCTCTCTGAAGCCAGGCGCGCGAGCGTCAGCATGTTGACCAGCTCCCAGGACTTGCTGTCGGTCGGCGCCAGGCCTGAGACGGCGCGCGTCCAGAACTCGAGCTTCAAAATGGCGTCCTCGATCGCCGTCTCCGTGCGCACGATGCCCATCTGACGCCACATCAGCGACTTGAGCGAGTAGGTCAGATCCTCGATCGAGAGCCGCACGTCGGCCGGCGGTGTCGAACGCGCCGGCGAAATTTCGGTCTCGTGCGCGACGGATTTGGCGCGTCGCGCATCGCGCGCTGCAATTTTTCCGGCAACTTCGCCGAGCACCAGCCCTTCGAGCAACGAGTTCGAGCCCATGCGATTGGCGCCGTGCAAGCCGGTGCTGGCACACTCGCCGACCGCCCACAGCCCGCGGATATCCGTGCGGCCGTCGATGTCGACGCGCACGCCGCCGACCATGTAGTGCGCTCCCGGTCGCACCGGGATCGGATCCTTGGCGATGTCGATGCGGAAGTACTTGCAGATGCGGCTGATGCCGGGAAAAAGCAAGTGCGGATCGCGGTCGAGCTCGGACAGATCGAGATAGACGTTCGTGTCGCCCGTGCGCACCATGCGATCGAAGCAGGCCCGCGAGACCACGTCGCGTGGCGCGAGTTCGGCGCTTTGGTGATACTCGGGCATGAAGCGCACGCCGCGTTTGTCGCGCAGCACGCCGCCTTCGCCGCGCACGATCTCGCTGATCAGCACGCGCGCCGCGCCGGCGATGTACAGACAGGTCGGGTGGAACTGGAAAAACTCGAGGTCGCGCACGCGCGCACCCGCGCGGAAGGCCATGGCCACACCGTCGCCGGTCGCAATCGTCGGGTTGGTCGTTTCACGGTAGAGCTGTCCCCCACCACCGGTGGCGAGGATGACTTGATCGGCGCCGAAGACCACCAGTTCGCCGCGTTGGGTCTGGCACAGGACACCGTTGATGCTCGAACGATTCCCGCCGGATTCCGGGACGGTCAGAAGGTCGATCGCGAAGTACTTTTCGAACGTGACGATCTCTGGCGTCGCAGCGACCGCGCGGCTCAGCGTGCGCTGAATTTCCAGACCGGTCGCGGCGCCGTGCGCGTGCACGATGCGCGCGTGCGAGTGACCGCCTTCGCGCGAGAGATCGAGCTGGCCGCGCGCATCGGAGTCGAACTCCGCGCCCAGCGCGCGCAGGTTTTCGATCGCCCTTGGGCCACCGCCGACGACGCGCTCGACGACCTCGGGCTCGCACAATCCGCATCCGAGGGCCAACGTGTCCGCGCGATGCGACTCGAGCGAGTCTTCGGGCGAGAGCACCGCCGCGACTCCGCCCTGGGCGTACTGGGTGTTGGTCTCAGCGATCAGGTCCTTGGCGATCAGGGCGACCGAAGCGCCGCCCCTAGCCGCCGCGAGCGCAGCCGTTGAACCCGCGGCCCCCGTTCCGAGCACGACCACATCGAAGCGATAGAGCGCCAGCCGACACGCCTGGAACGCGGTCAGGTACCGGGACAGCTCGAGCGCGGGGGTCTTCAACAACGGATGGGCGGCTGCGGATCTGGGCGGGTTGAGGGTCGATTGTAGTCGCAAAGCACTCGGGCTCGACCCTCGGAGCCTCCTTCCTGGGGCTCACCCACCGAAATTTGACCGATCCCCTCTCCACGAGGAACCCAAACACGCTGAGAACAGGCCCGAACACGAGACTAACGAACTTTTCCCTAACTTTTTGAAGATTGATGGCTGACAGAGCCGATCTGAGCCG
>JAYUOR010000300.1:0-4155 GCA_043760765.1 Planctomycetota bacterium
CGGTGCCGACGTTTTGCCTCGAGTAACTGCTCCAGCGTCGCTGGATCGATCCGAAACCAGTGCGGACGACCCGGGCCACCGGCGATCGCCGGCTCAAGCACGCCGGTACGGGCCCACTGCCGCACCAGGCTCGGCATGATCAGGGGCTTGGAGTTCCTATCCGTCCTCGCTTCACGATCTCCTGCGACGCGGATCGCGCCGGCGTCACGAAAGACCGCTGGCACTTGATCGTCTCGCTGCGCGGCTACCTGGCCGCGGATGGCGCCGAGATGAAGGCCATGCCCGAACATCACTTCGAACTCTTCGATCTCGCGACGGGCCCCAATTGCGAGCACGATCTCGCACTTGAGGAGCGCGAGCGGACTTGGAAAATGCGACACCTGTTGTGTGCATGGCTGGCAGGGGCCAGGCCCAAGACATGGTGCGACCTGGGAAACCGCAATTCGGAGATGGAAGCTCACCTCGCGCAGCTCGGCTACGCTGCCCCGAGCCAGGCGTCCGCCATCCCGCGCATCGATCCGAACTGTAACTGCGCCGAGTGCGCGCCGTTCGTTCCCGGCATCTAGCGCGTTCGGAGTCTGACTCCGGTCGAAACCATCCTCACTTCTCCATCCCGCGGCAGCACATCCGCGGAAACGCCGGGTCCTGTACCCTGACAACACCATGGTCGACGGACGGAGCCAATTCAGGTCTGGCGCTGCGTGGCGGATCCTCGTCGGCCTGTCGATCGCGGCGGCCCTGGCGCTGATCGGTTGGCTCTATTCGCAGTCCTCGGAGCGGATGAGTCCTTCGACTACGGCAATGATGACTCCGATGGGATCGGCGGAGAAGATAGAGGCGGCCGCCGCAGTGGCGCCTGCCGCGGCGAAGTCTGCGCGTGAACCCGTGGCTCCCGCCCCGATGGCGAAGACCCTGCCGGTGCCGGCGACTGCGACGGTGGCAAATGAGCTTCGCGGCCGCGTGATCGACTCGGCCGAGCGACCCGTCCAAGACGCGAGGGTGTCGTTGCAGCGCGGCCAGTTGCGCGAGTTCAGCGTGCTCGACCTGGAGTTGAGCCGTGCCGCGGAGCAGATCGCCGAACTGGTGACAGGGCCGTCGGGTGAATTCCGTTTCGCGCTCGCACGTGGCGTTCCGGTGGATCTGAGCGTCGAGTCCTCGGGCTTCTGTCCGGTGGTGATCGCCAACAAGCACGCGGGCGAATTCGTGCTCGTGCCGTTGTCGTCGGGATTCCGCGTCCATGGTCGGGTGACCCGCGCGAGCGACGGCGCTCCGGTGTTCGGCGCGTCGGTGCGCGCATTCCGCTCGGGAGGCCCCGCGGCGCTCTCCCGCGAGACGCGCACCGCCGGCAACGGCAGCTTCGAACTGCGCATCACGTACAAGGAAAACGCGACGCTGGAAGTCGTACCGCAGGTCGAGCAGTGTCCTGGATGGATCAAGCTCGAGTTCGGCGCCGAAAATCACGTGGAGATGAACGTGGCCGTCGAGGACGGCTTGACCGTGGTCGGCAAGGTCACCTCAGCGGGAACAGGACTTCCGATCGCCGACGCTACCGTGGGCGAAGGCTGGGTCTACCGGCGGACGGCCCGGACCGATGCGAAGGGCGAATACAGACTCACCGGTTTCGGCGATCCGGGTGTCCAGACCCTGTTCGCCAAGGCTCGCGGCTTCGGTCAGGTGGGACGAACGGATCTGCCGGGTGCGATCGAAGGAGTGATTCGAGTCGACTTCGACTTGCCGCCCGCGCGCAGCGCCCACGGGCGGGTCGTCGATCCTTCCGGCACACCGCTTCGAGGCGCGCTAGCCGCAGCGATCGCCAGCGACGGATGGAACGCGAGCCAGCGCAGCGACTGGCTCTCCACTCGGACCGACATCTCCGGACGCTTCACGATCGAGGACCTCACGCCAGGACTGCGCCACACGCTGCTCGTCACCATGCACGGCTTCGCGACGAGCGTGTACGACTTTCCCCTGGCGGAGATGAGCACGGCCGATCTGGATCTGGGCACGTTCGTCCTCGGACCTCCGGCGCTCCTCGCGGGAAGCGTAGAAGACGAATACGGGAAGGGAATCGTGGACGTCGAGGTGACGCTGAGAGGATCGAACAACGATCGCAACCGCCTGCTCGACGCCACTCGGCCTCGCGACGAATCGTTCGGCGACTACTACACCGATGCGCGCAATACCCGCAGCGACGCTCAGGGACAGTTCTCGTTCGGCGATCTCTCGGCGGGCAATTATCAGATCCAGGCGCGTAAACGCGGCCAGCCACAGAGCCAGCCCCAAAGCGTGACGGTCGCCGAAGGGGAACAGCGCGAGGGCGTGAAGATCCAGCTGCCGATCGGTTCCCGCCTGCGCGGCCGAGTCGTCGACCCCGAAGGAAACGCCGTGGCCCACGCTTCGCTATCCGCCGATGCCACGGTGCAAAGAGGCTTGAAGGCAGGCAACTCGTCCTCGACTCGCTCCGACAACGAGGGCAAGTTCGAGTTCACCGGCTTGAGCACCGGCCAATATGAATTGTCCGTGTATCCCATGGCGTCCGATTCATCGGAGTCCGATGCGCCGCTGCTGTGGACGATCGTTGAGAGCGTCTCGACGGAATCGACCGCCGATCTCCTGATCGTTCTGCCGCGCGGCGAGACCATTCGCGGCACGCTGCTCGACGCCAGGGGAGTCCCGGCACCCGGTTACTCGATCTTCGTCAAGGCACTGCCTGGACAGCGCAGCACAGTGGCCACCACCAATGCCAAGGGTGACTTTCGCCTGCTGGTCGACATCGGAAGTCGCTCGAACCTCGAAGTCCGCGGCCGGCGGGAGGATGACACCTGGAGGAAGCTGTTCCTCACCGAGCCCGCGGTGCTCGCCGGTACGCATGATCTCAAGCTGGTCCTGCCTTGAGGGATTTTCGGTTCCTGTCGGGCTCTGTCCGATTCCGATCGCGATTTTGGAGCGCGTCGAATAGATTCGCGCCCGTCTTGGGCATGCAGCACGCTTCGCTGCCGAAGCTGGAGCGTTGAAGCGATGAATCCGGCCTCGCGAACCGCCCTCCTGTTCATCGCGACCACGGTGGCTGCCGTTGTCGCGACGTTTGCGGCTTTGGACCGTTGGGTCGACGCAAAGCGTCACCCCGATCGCCCGTTGACACGAACCGAAGTGACCTCGATTCCCGCGCCGGGCGTCGACGTCGAGATCGACGCGACGCCAGAGCGCGTCGCCTCCTGGGTCCGTGGTCGCAGCTTCGCGCCGACCTTCGTCGTGCGAGAGTCCACGCGCGAACGACTTCGTCTGGAGTGCCGCTTCGTCGAGGATGAGATTGGCGCGTTCACCTTCATGACGGAACTCGTCGTGAATCGATCGGCGGACGGCAATCTGAGCGGGACGCTTGCCCAGCGCAGCTGCGGCGGCTGCTTCCGAATGGGCGACGGGCGCGGCTTCGAGTCCCCGCCGAAGGCGCGCAGCGCGCGCGTCGTGCTCACCGGCGATTGGATGGGAGGCGGCGAGGAGTATGGCTGCGCAATCTACGGACGGACCGCGGACGGCATCGAGTACGAAAGAACTCCGACCTGGTACTGCGTCCGACCATGAGGCCGCGGAGCGGATGCGCGAACCCGCGACGCGGGCGCAGTGTTCGCCCCTCCGGCGCGCTCGCCCGATTCGGGAACGTCAGGCGGATTGCGCAGCGGACCGTTCGACGCAAGGCTCTGCACGCGTTCGGAAACTACCGCACCCACAGCCATCTGAGTATTCGATGATTCGTTGCACGCTGCTCCTCGCGTTCTCCAAACCGCGCCGTCGTGCGAAAACTCCTGGACCACCTCGGACTTCCGAGCGAGCCTCCAATTCCGCGCGCGCTCACGCGTCCGAAGAACTGGCCTTTGGCGCGTGATGCGAACACCGGCGGACATCCGCGCGCACGCTCCGCGTGCGCGCGAGGCGACGCATTGCCACGGGAGCAACTGCCGCCCGCTCGAGCGCTGTCGGACGACACTTCGCGGCACGCCGAGAACGCTTCGACCGGCGAAAACGGCTGCTTCGCGGCCCCCATCCCCCCCGGAGTGCTACCGGTAGGTGTCAAGATAGTTGTCGCCTGAGTTGAGTACGTGAGTGTTCGGTCGCCGCCGTAGTCGGCGGCGAGTGCTTGGTCGGATCCGAATAGGC
>JAYUOR010000301.1:0-11170 GCA_043760765.1 Planctomycetota bacterium
CGTGGATAGGGCGCATGGGCGTGTAACCGTAAGTTTCAATGGGACGGAGGATAGCGAGCGGGTCGAGTGGCCACGAGGGCCGCTTCCCACAGGCTATCAACCCTGCCGGTGGGGGCATGGTTCGGAAAGAGTGTGTATGAAATTCAATTCCTGGACAGGCTCCGGGCCTCGCTATCGGGGTTCGGCCTCCTGATCTGGCCCCGGCCCTTTCCCGGACCCGGCGGAGCGGCTGCGACTGTTTCTGGGCCTGCCACTGTGTTCAAGTCCCGCCCATGGACTTCAGCCTCAGCGAAGAGCTGCTCATGGTTCGCGACCTGGCCCGTGAATTCACCGACCAGAAGGTCCGCCCGATTTCGGCCCAGATCGAGCGCGAACATAGAGTGCCGCGTTCGCTGATGGAGGACTTGGCGGCCACGGGCCTGCTCGGCGTCGCCATACCCGAGGAATTCGGCGGCGCGGGGCTGGGCGAGCTCGGCCTGTGCGTGGTCATGGAAGAGATCACGCGCGGCGACTTTTCCGTCGCCGTGACCTATGGAGCCCACGCCTCGATCGGCGCCACGAGCATCCTGCTCGGCGGATCGACCGAGCAGAAGATGCGCTGGCTTCCGGACTTCGCGCAGGGCCGAACCCTTGGAGCCTACGCGCTTTCGGAAGCCAATGCCGGCTCCGATCCGGGCGCCATGCAGACCAGCGCGGTGCGCGACGGTTCCGATTGGGTGATCAACGGCGAGAAAGTCTGGATCACCAATGGCGACATGGCGGATCTGGTGACGGTCTACGCCGTGACCGACCGCGAGAAACGCGCCCACGGCGGCATCACGGCCTTCCTCGTGCCCAGTACTTCGAAGGGATTTCAGGTCGGCAAGCGTGAGGAGAAAATGGGCCAGCGCGGCTCGTCGACCGTCACGCTGGCCTTCGAGGATGTGCGCGTCGCCGACGAATATCGCCTTGGCAGTGTCGGCGACGGATTTCGCATCGCCATGGCGACGCTCGAGCGCGGACGTCTGACGCTCGGCGCCAACTGCCTGGGCTGCGCTCGCGAAGCGCACGCTTTGTCCGTGGCCTACGCCAATCAGCGCGAAGTCTTCGGCAAACCGCTTTCGCGCCAGCAAGCGATCCAATGGATGCTCGCCGACAACGCGACCGAGTTGTTCGCCATGGAAAGCATGGTCTACCGCACTGCGCATCTCTGCGATCACGGCGAGGCTTTCGGGCGCGAGTCGGCCATGGTGAAGCTGTTCTGCAGCGAAGCACTCGGCCGCATTGTCGATCGCGCGGTGCAGATCCACGGCGGCATGGGCTACTCCGCCGAGTTCGTGATTGAGAAGCTCTATCGCGACGCGCGCGTGACCCGCATCTACGAAGGCACCAGCGAAATCCAACGCATCGTGATCGCCCGCGATGTGATCCAGCGCGGCGCATAGCTGCCCGGATCCCGTGGAGTCCGTCCTCGGATGAAACGGGTGCCCGGTATTGGAGGGGGGCGAAGCGGGTGCCCGACCCCTGTGCTCCCAATCCCTGGCTTCCGACGACCTGCGCTGGCACGATGTTTCGATGCCTGCCGTTGAAGCGCATACGGTCCTGCTGCCCCTGGCCGGATTCAGCGGTGCCAAGGCGCTCTTCCTGATCATGATTGTCGCGCTTCCGTTGATCCTGATCATCGGGACCTGGCTGAAGCGCTCGCCTCCGCGTTGACGGCTTCGCGGGCCATCCCGTATCCTCTTCGCCCCCGTCCTCTGTCCCAACGATTCGCGGCCGTTCCTCGGGAGCCGTTCGGACCAGCCCCCGCCCTTACCCGCGTACATGAATTCCAGGCCCGATACCGTCGTGATTCTGGCTGCAGGCCAGGGGACACGGATGAAAAGCCCGGCGGCCAAAGTACTCGCGCCTTTGTGCGGGCGGCCGATGCTCGCCTGGGTGATCGATCAGGCGCTGTCGCTTTCGCCCGCGCGCGTGATCGTCGTGGTCGGACATCAGGCGGACGAAGTGCGCGCCTCCGTCTCCAAGCACTTCCCGAAGGCTGCGATCGAGTGCGTCACGCAGGAACCTCAACGCGGGACCGGTCACGCGTTGCAGGTCTGCCTGCCCGTGCTGGGCGCCGATCCCGGTCGTGTGGTCGTGCTCTACGGCGACATGCCGCTGCTTGCCAAGGACAGTCTCGAACGCCTGTGCGAATGTCAGGCGTCCACTTCCGGCGGCGCCGCGATCCTGACCTGCGAGCCCGCCAACCCGCGCGGCTTCGGCCGCATCGTGCGCAGTCAGAGCGGCGAAGTTGCGCGCATCGTCGAGGAAAAAGACGCCAGCCCACAGGTTAAGGCGCTGCGCGAGGTCAATCTGGGCGTGTACTGCTTCCCCGGCGCGCAACTTGTGCGCCTGCTGCCCGGTCTTTCCAACGAGAACGCGCAGAAGGAGTACTACCTCACTGACGTTGTCGAACGAATCGTCGCGCTCGGACACAGCGTGCGCGCCGTCGTGCTCGACAATGAAGAGGAGGCGATCGGCATCAACACGCTGGCGCACCTCGCCGAAGCGCGCCGCGTGCTGCAACTGCGCATCCTCGAGCGCCACCTGATCGCCGGCGTCTACATCGAGGATCCGGCGACGACGTACATCGACCACGACGTCGAGATCGGCATCGGCACGAAGATCCATCCCTGCACCGTGATCCAATCCGGTGTCAGGATCGGCGCGGGCTGCGAAATCGGCCCGTTTGCCACGCTGCGCGGCGGATCGTTGCTCGCCGACGGTTCGGCCGCCGGCAACTTCGTCGAAGTCAACCGCTCGCGCATGGGCTCGAAGTCCAAGGCGAAACACCTAGCCTACCTCGGTGACGCGACGCTTGGTGAGCGCGTCAACATCGGCGCCGGAACGATTTTCGCGAACTACGACGGCAAGACCAAGTCGCCTTGTCGCGTCGGTGACGGCGCGTTCGTCGGCTCGGGTGCGATCTTGGTCGCGCCAGTCGACGTCGCAGCCGGAGCCACGCTCGGTGCCGGCGCGGTGCTCACACGCAACAGTCAGGTCGGCCCCGGCGAGGTCTGGGTCGGCGTTCCCGCGCACGCACTGGCGCCCAAGTCCCCAAAGCCCAAGTCCTAGGACTCCGACGATGTACAACGGCGACCGCATCGTGCTCATTTCCGGCAGCGCGCACCCCGAGCTGGCCAAGGCCATCTCGCGCTCGGTCGACATTCCGCTCGCGAACGCGCACATCGGCCGTTTCCCCGATGGCGAGATCGACATCAAGGTCTACGACGACATCCGCGGCGCGGACGTCTTCCTGATCCAGCCGACCTGCCCGCCGGTCAACGAGAATTGGGTCGAGCTCTTGCTCCTGCTCGACACGCTGCGGCGCGCTTCGGCCGGGCGCATCACCGTCGTGATGCCGTACTACGGTTATGCACGCAAGGATCGCAAGGACGAAGGCCGCGTGCCGATCAGCGCCAAGGTCGTCGCCAACACGATTACGGCTTGCGGCGCCGAGCGTCTGCTGTCCATGGACATGCACGCGGCGCAGATCCAGGGTTTTTTCGACATCCCCGTCGATCACCTCTACGCCAAGCCCGTGCTCATGCGCGCGGTCAAGACCCTCGACATCGAGAATCCGGTCGTCGTGACGCCCGACGTTGGCGGCATCAAGATGGCGCGCGCCTGGGCCAAGGCGCTGCATGCCGATCTTGCCATCGTCGACAAACGCCGCATTTCCGGCTCTGAAATCGCCGTCGAGCACGTCATCGGCGATGTCAGCGGCCGCAACGTGATCATTGTCGACGACATGATCTCGACCGGCGGTTCGATCTGCGAAGCAGCGCGCATCGTGCGTCGCGAGGGCGCGAAAAAGGTCGTGATCGCGGTCTCCCACGCCGTGCTGTGCGGGCCTGCGGTCGAGCGACTCGACAATGCGCCCGCCGACAAGATCCTGGTCACGGATACAATTCCGCGCCACGAAAAGATGCCTCGCAACGTCGAAGTCATCTCCGTCGCCGCCCTGTTCGGGCGCGCGATCCTCAACATCCACCGCGCCGAGTCGGTGAGCTCGCTCTTCGAGGAACTCTAGTGAGTTCCCGGGCAAGTTCGCGCTCGTCGAGGTTCGTCCTCTTAGGTACTCCCAAGAGCTATGACTACTGAACTCAAGACTGAAACCCGCGTCAGCCTCGGCACACGCTCGGCGCGCAAGCTGCGCGCCGAAGGCAAGATCCCGGCCAGCCTCCAGCACACGCCGGAAGCGCCGCACGTCAACCTGGCGATCGACAACGAAGCCTTCATGACCGCGCGCCGCAAACACGAGCACGTGTTCGAGCTCAATATCGGCGGCAAGAAGGAACCTGCGCTGGTCAACCAGCTGCACTGGGACACCTTTGGCGAGTACATCCAGCACATCGAGTTTCGCCGCGTCGACCTGACCAAGAAGGCGCGCGTCGAAGTGCCGCTGGAATTCGTCGGCCACCCGAAGGGCGTGTTGAACCACCTGGTCACGCGCATCGCGGTCATGACGTTGCCGACTTCGATCCCCGACTTGATCGAGTGCAGCGTCGCGGACCTCGAGATCGGGACTTCGGTGCTCGCCAAGCAACTCCCCATGCCGGCGGGTTGCGAGCTTGCTTCGGATCCGGAGCTGGTTTTGGCGCGCATCTCGGCCGTCAAGATCGAGGTCGAGGCTGCTCCGACCGCCGAGGCGACTGCTGCCGCGGCTGCATCTACGGTGGCTGCGCCGGTCAAGGCCGATGCGGCTGCCGCAGCGGCGGGGGCCAAGCCGGATGCGGGCAAGAAGGATGCTGGGGCGCCGAAGAAGGACGCTCCGCCGGCGAAGAAGTAGTTTTTTTGGCGGAGCGCGGGCGAGCGCTGCTCGTTGACCGAGCCGTTTCGATCCCGCCAGTACGGTGCCAGTCACCCGTTTGGCCGATTCGGGTACGAATCGGCCAAACGGGAGCCAGGTACCCGTCCGACCGATCGCCTCGACGATTCGAGTACGAACCGTCGAGGCGATCGGTATACTCTTCGACCCTCGAATGGAAGTTCAGGGGACAAGGCTCCTCGTCGGACTGGGCAACCCCGGTTCCCAGTACGACTGGACGCCCCACAACCTGGGCTTCCACGTGCTCGACCATCTGGCCGGGCGCGAGGGATGGATCTTTGAACCGGCTACTCGTCTGGAGCCTGACCATGGGCTGCGGCAATTCGTGTTCGCACGCGCGGGATCGCGCGCGCTGCTCGTCAAGCCACAGACCTACATGAATCTTTCCGGAAGTGTGGTCGCTCCGCTGTCTCGCCAACTCGGGGTGCCTCCCGCGGATGTCCTCGTCGTCTACGACGACTTGGACCTTGCGCTTGGGGAGCTCCGCGTACGCCCCCACGGGGGCAACGGCGGCCACAACGGAATGAAATCGATCGCTGAATCACTCGGCACCGATCGTTTCCCGCGCTTGCGCGTCGGGATCGGTAGGCCGAGGACCGATGCGGCGCGTTATGTGCTCGAACCGTTCTCTCCCGCGGGGCGAGTCGAGGCCGAGATCTCGGTGGCGAACGCCAGCGACTTCTGCCTCGACTGGATCCGTGGCGAGGATCTGGAGCGGGCCATGACGCGGTACCACAGCCGCTGGAACCAGGACCCGAGCTGACCGCTCGAAAGTCCGCACACGCAAAGAAGAACGCTAGTGAACCAATACGAAGGAATGTTCCTCCTGGACAACCAGGTCGTGCGCGCGGACTACAAGGCGGCCAAGACCGTCGTAGCCGACGTACTGAAGAAACACGGCGCCGAGATCGTCAGCGCGCGGCGCTGGGATGAGCGGCGCCTGGCCTATCCGATCGCAGGCCGTCAGCGGGCCACGTTCCTGCTGACGCACTTCAAGGCCGGTTCGAATGCGATCACCGGCATCCGCCGCGACGCCGAGCTCGACGAGCGCATCCTGCGCCACTTGCTGCTCGCCGTCGAAGAGATCCCCGCGACCGAGATCGAGCTTTCGGCCGCCGAAGGCGACGACTTCGCCCCGCCGCCGCCGCCGGCCGATGACGCGGTCGATCGCGAAGAACCGCCCATGGGTGGTGCGCTCGGCGAGGATGGTGCGCCGCTCGACGAATATGCTTCCGTTGAGGATCTACCCGTGAGTCTGAACGACCTGGAGGACGTGTGACATGGCGATGAAAATGGCCAGCAAGCCCCGCGCACCCCTGATGCCGATGGGCAAGAAGCGCTGCGACGACCCGCGCATCGATTACAAGGACCTCCCGTACATCACGAAGTTCATGACGCCGCAGGCGCAGATCCAAAGCCGTCGCCGGACGAGTTTCTGCGCCCAGTGCCAACGCCAGCTCAAGCAGGCGGTCAAGCGCGCGCGCCACCTGGGCCTCCTGCCGTTCGTCGGCTGATCCAAAGGAGAACCTCACATGTCGAAAAACATCGAAGTCCTGCTGCGCGACCACGTTCATGCACTCGGCGAGTGCGGCGACGTCGTCAAGGTGCGCTCTGGTTATGCTCGCAACTACCTCGTGCCCTACGGTCTGGCGACCGAGGCCACGCCGGAGAACAAGAAATTGATGGATCGCCGCCGCATCAAGCTCGATGCGGTAGCTGCCGTCAAGACAGCCGAGATGGACGCTTGGATCTCGACGCTTACGGGCGTGGCAGTGACCACACCCGAGCGCGCCGACGACCAAGGCCACCTTTTCGGCTCGGTCAACGCTGCCGCGATCGTGGCCCTGCTCAAAGCAGCCGGGCACACGGTCGACGAGAAGAACGTTCGGCTCGACGCGCCGCTCAAGATGGTCGGCGAGCACACGGTCAAGATCCACGTCCACGGCGATCGATTCGCGGCGATCCGCGTGATCATCGTGGCCGCGGCCTGAACGTAACGCGTACGCACGATTTCCTCGGCGCGCGCTCTCTCCAGGGAGACAGCGCGCGCCGCTTTCATCGGTAGCGGGCAGCGGATATCCTGCGCGCCTCGCCCGCGACGGGCTTGGCACAGAGATGACCGAGGCAGAACATCCCGCCCGCGTCGCTCCGCACAACGAGGATGCGGAGCAGTCGATCGTAGGCGCGCTTTTGCTGTCGCCTGATCGCATCCCGGAGATCAGCGAGGCGCTGCGCCCGGAAGACTTCTTCAGCAAGCGCCACCGCGCACTGTTTGATTCGTTGATGCGCCTCGCCGACCGCAATGCCGAGGTCAGCTTCGTCACCGTCGGCGAAGACCTGCGCGCCAACGAGACCTTTGCGCTGGTCGGCGGCACCGAGGCGCTGATCGACCTTTCGAGCCGCGTGGTCTCCGGCGCGCACCTCGCCCACCACGTGCGCATCGTCGCCGAGCTCAGCGAGCTACGCAGACTGATCGATTCGTCGACCCAGATCATCGAGCAGGCGTATCAGACGCGGCCCGACGGCGAGAGTGTCAAGAAGCTGCTCGACGAGGCCGAGCACAACATCTTCCAGATCGCGCGCGGGCGCGGAACCGAGGGCGCGGACCCGATCAAGAGCGTGCTCGCCGAGACGTTCAAGCGCATCGATTCGTCTTCGCACCGCAGCGGCTTGACCGGGCTGGACACCGGCTTCTACGACCTCAACGACCGGCTCTGCGGCCTCAACGCCGGCGACCTGATCATCATCGCCGCACGGCCCTCGATGGGGAAGACCGCCTTTGCGCTCAATCTCATCGAGCACGCTGCGCTCACACAGCCTTCGTTTCTCGATGTGCCGCCGACCGTGCTCTTGTTCTCACTCGAGATGGGCAAGCAGCAAATCGTCAGCCGCATGCTGTGCTGTCGCGCGCGTGTGGACGCCCACAAACTGCGCACGGGCCGGCTGCCGACCGAGGACTATCAGCAGCTCACCGAGGCGGCCGACGAACTCTCGAACGCGAGGATCTACATCGACGACAGCCCGAACCTGTCGGTCATGGCCTTGCGCGGCCGGGCGCGGCGCATGAAGGCTCAGCAGGGCCTGCACATGATCGTCGTCGATTACCTGCAGTTGATGACACATCCCAAGGCCGAGAGCCGGCAGATGGAAATCAGCGCGATTTCGCGCTCGCTCAAGGCGCTAGCTCGCGAGCTCGAAGTGCCCGTGATCGCGCTGGCGCAGCTCTCGCGCGCCGTAGAATCGCGCGAACCGCCGCGGCCGATGCTCTCGGACCTGCGTGAATCGGGCTCGATCGAGCAAGACGCGGATGTGGTCATGCTGCTGTACCGCGCCGAGTACTACCCGAAGTTCGCGACCGACGAGAACAAGGGCAAGGCCGAAGTGATCATCGGCAAACACCGCAATGGTCCGACCGGTACGGTGACCTTGAACTTCTTCCCGCAGCATATGCGCTTCGCTAGCCCGGACACGTCAGTAGCCGAGCCGATTTTCGCGTGAGGCTTCGCGCTGCCCTTCTCGCGCTGGTGTTGCTTTGCGCCGGTGCGTTCGGGGCGCAGGCTTCCGGGCAAGCCGGGGCCCAGCCGAAGCAGGGCGACGTGCCCACGGCGCCGGTCTTGGGAGCGCCCGCGACACAAAGACCCGAACTGCCGATCGTGCGCTCGATCAAGGTCGAGGGAGCGCAGCGCTACAGCGCAGCGCAATTGATCAATGCCCTCGGACAGAAGACCGGCGAACTTGTCGATCCCGATGCGATCGACCGCGGTCTGCGGACGCTGTGGCTCAGCTTTCACGTCCGCGGCAACGTGGACCGTCTGCCACTTCCCACGGCAAACCCTACAGCCAAACCCGAAGTCGAGCTGCTGCTGAGCGTTGTCGAAATGCCATCCGATCGCGAGCCGCGCTTCATCGGCAACGTCGAGATCGACACCAAGACGCTCAAGCGCTGGGCCTTGATCGAGGAGCGCGTGGAGCTCTTCGAATACCAGGCGAGCCGTGTGCGCCAACGCCTGATCGAGGGTTATCACCGCGAGGGCTTCTTTTGGGCCGAGGTCGACATCGCCAAGCGTGACATGGCCCTGGGCGTCGCCGATTCCGGCGGGCCGATGACCGACCTGATTTTCGACATCCGCGAGGGCCCGAAAGTGCGCGTCAAGGGCGTGCACGTGCGCGGCAATCGTTCGATGCCGGACAAGGGCTTCGGGTTTTGGAAGGAAGGCCTGACCAGTTTCGCCAGCCCGCAGTTGTCGCCGCCCGGCATCTTCAACTGGTACGGCAATCCGTTCGTGCAGGAAACCCTGGACGCGGACGTGCTGGCCATGCGCAACGTCTATCGCGAGCGCGGCTGGCTCGACGCCCGGGTCGAAGTCGAGAACCTCGAATGGAGCGACGACCGCTCCGAGCTGCAGGTCTACATCGTGATTGACGAGGGCGAGCCCTACGTCGTCGATGAGGTCAACGTCGAGTTCGTCGAATTCGCCAAGGACGACAGGGGCGATTGGCTACTCAAGCCCGTCGATGGGGCGGCGAGCCACCCGCGTTTCACGCCCGAGGAACTGCTGGCCAGGTGCGAAATGAAAAAGGGCGTGCGCTACGAAGAGATCACGGTCAAGCGCGACGAGTCGAAGTTGCGCGAATATTACGGCGCTCAGGGACATCTTTCGCATCCGTCGCTGCCGAACGACCTGAGGTGGGACTTCCGCGAGCCCGTGCTGTTCTTCAATCCGGCCGAGCACAAGCTGCGCGTGACCTACCGCATCGTCGAGGGCCACCCGCTCACGTTGCGCGAGATCTCGTTCGGCGGCACCAGCCACACGCGCGACGAGGTGCTGCGCCGCGAAGTCGGCGTTTTCCCGGGCGGAAAGGCCGACCAGAAGGAGATCAACAGGAGCCTGGCGCGGATCCAGGGCACCGGTTTCTTCTCCGATCAGTTCTCGCCCGAAGCGCACCACGAGCCGAGCTATCGCTACCTCGAGGTGCCGGGAACCAAGGAGTTGATCGACCTCGAGTACCTGGTCGAAGAGGGCCGCGTCGTCGAGTTCCAGCTATCCGGCGGAATCGATTCCAACGACGGCCTCTTCGGACTGATCCAACTGTCGTTGAAGAACTTCGACGTGGCCGACATGCCGTCAAAGTGGAACCGCACGCTGTCCGAGTTGTTTCGCAAGGAGGCCTTCCACGGCGGCGGCCAGAAGGTCGACCTCGAGCTCTCGCCCGGCACCAAGGTCTCGCGCGCACGCGTGCACTTCATCGAGCCCGACATCTTCAACCGCTACCTGGAGCCGATCAGCTTCGATATCGACCTTAGCCGACAGTTGCGTCTGTTCAGCACGCACGACGAGGAGCGCTTCGACAAGCGCCTCAAGTTTTCGCGCCGCTTCGGTTTCGACACCTTTGTCTCGGTCGGTGTCGTGCACTCCGACATCGATGTCAGCGACGTCACCGACAACGGGGCGCCGGCGTCGCTGCAGCGGCAGGAAGCGCTCGGCGCCACGGTTCAGTCGGGCTTCACGCTCGATATTTCGACCCGAGCGCTGGACAACTACATCAGCCCGCACAACGGCTGGAAGGTCGGTCTGCGCAACACGCTTTACACCGACCTGCTCTCCAGCGATTTCGAGTACCTGCGCTCCGACCTGCAATTCGACGGCTACAAAGCCACCGGAACGAAGGACGACGGAACCCAGCACGTGCTGCATCTGGAGTTCGACGGCGGGATCATGCCGACCTACGGCAGCACCGACGAAATTCCCTACACCGAGCGCTTCTTCCAAGGCGGCTCTAGTTCGCTGCGCGGTTTCAGGTTGCGCGGCGCAGGCGATCGCGGTGGCGACGTGTTGGGCTTCCCGACCCAGCATGCTGCGGGTGGCGAGTCCTACATGTCGGGCAGCGTCGAGTGGCTCTACCCGCTTTACTCGACGGTCCAGCCGGGCACCTACAAGGCGATCGAATCCCTGCGTGGCGTGCTCTTCGTCGACTGGGGCGTGCTGGGCGACACGGCATCCGACATCGACCTGAACGACACGCGCGCCAGCGTCGGCTTCGGAGTCGGGCTCGCCTACCCACTGCCGATCCAGCTCAATTTCGGCTTCCCGGTCCGCAGGTTCTCGGGCGATGAGCGCCAGACCTTCTCGTTCAGCATCGGCATCGGCTTCTGAGGCGCGAGCCGGGCGGCGCTTTCCGGAAATGTCGCGTTCGGTGTTTGACAGGTTCGCGGGCGTCGGCTAACCCTGTTTCCTCGCAACGCGCTCCCCGCACGGTAGGGCAGCAGCGGGACCCACGCATCTGGGTTCGCGTCCATGACCACCCGCACCCTCATCG
>JAYUOR010000302.1:0-1665 GCA_043760765.1 Planctomycetota bacterium
GCGAGCCCCAGCGGCAAGCGCGACCACGCCAAATCGAAGCGCGCCGCGGCGTAGATCAATCCACAGGTCGCAACGGCGCCGATCAAAGTCGCAGTGCACGGCCCGATCTGTGCGCGGATCGAGCGCGGCGCGAGCTCACGCGACTCGATCGTTTGGTAGCTGATGCATTTGCCGGCATCGACCCGGCCCGGTTCGAGGATCGCGCCGGTCGGACAGGCATCGATGCATGCGCGGCAACTGCCGCACGAGCCGGCCGGAGGATCGGGCGTCGGATCCAACTCGCTGTCGAGCAGCAATTCACCGAGGAAAAACCAAGGTCCGAAGCGCGGGTGCAGCAGATTGGCGGCCTTCGACAGAAATCCGAGTCCCGCGCGCGCGGCGTGAGAGCGCTCGAGCACTGGGCCCGCGTCGGCCACCGGTCGCCGGCGATCGCCGAGGCCCTCGGCCTTCAGTCGACTCGAGAGACGCCGCAGCATCTTCAACATCCGATTGTGGTAGTCGCGACCCGCGGCGTAGCGCGCGACCCTTCCGCCACCGCTGAGTCCGCGCTCTGCGAGGTCGACTGCCGGACGGGAGTGGGCGAAGCCGACAACCAGCATGCTCTTGCCTTCGGGGAACAAGCGCCGCGGATCGACGATGCGGTCGCGGTCCTGCTCCAGATAGTGGAGGCCGGCGTGATGGCCTCGCTCGAGCCAGTCCTCGAAGCGTGCGGCATCGGGCGGAGGGCTGCAGGGCGAGACGCCGGCTAGGTCGAAACCCACTTCGCGAGCCAGCTCGATTGCGCGCTCGCTCTTGTCCATCGGGGAGATTCTGACGCCGTTTTCCGGCTCTAGGTATTCGCGTGGCTTCGCCACCTGCCCCAGGTTCCGTTGTTCAAGGCCGAACTCAATTGCCCTTAACCCCTGCTCAGAAGTTACTTAGGCTCCGGTACCGCACTTTGACCCAGGATTTTCGATGCGATGACGGAACCTTCCCGGTTACCGACTTTGCGGGGGATCTACAATCGGAGTCGAGCCAGGCTGCGGCGCGCGGGTCACTGCGCGATGTCGTCCTGGTGGGAAGTTTGTCCCCTCTCCCGCAACGATACGTCTGCGAGTTTTGACCGGATGCTGGACGCCGAAGCAAACACGCTTGGCCACGCACCGAACGCCGCGCTGGACCGCGCAGGCTTGAAGGCTCGGGTTCTCGCTCTCCGCAAGGAGATTCCGCGCGCCGAAGCAGCACTGATCCTGGCTTGCATCGACGATGAAAAGCGCAGCGCGGAGTCGCTGCGCGACTCAGTATCGACGCGCTTGATGGAGGCCTTCCGGCTGCACGCCGGCCGCAGTTCGTTCGGGCTCTTGTACGAGCTGAATTCCACGCATCTGCTGGTCCAGGTCTCTAGCTGTCTGCGCCGCTACGGCAGTCGGACCGACCCGCGCGATCTGCTGCAGGAAGTGTTCTTCAACGTCTACCGCTACCCGCATCGCTTCAACTGCGAGCGTGACGATGCCTTTCGCGTCTGGTCGGCGATGATCGTGCGCAACACAGTGCTCAAGCACCTGCGTTCCAACGGACGTGGCGGTCACTCCGAGACACCCTTCGAAGATCTGTCCGATCAGCCCGAGGTGCGCTCGAGCAGTCCCCTGAGCGGGGCAATCGAGAAGGAAGCCTCGAAGGAATGCG
>JAYUOR010000303.1:0-4117 GCA_043760765.1 Planctomycetota bacterium
GCGCTCCTGAACTTGCAGGCGCCGCGAGAAGACATCGACGATGCGCGGGATTTTCGAAAGCCCGATGATCTTGCCGTCGGGGATGTAGCCCACATGAATGCGGCCGTAGAACGGCAGCAGGTGGTGCTCGCACAGGCTGTAGAACTCGATGTCCTTCACCAGGATCATCTCGGAAATATCCTCCTTGAAGACGCCGTGGCCGACGACGTCATCGACCGTCTGGCGCATGCCCGCGGTCAATTCCCGCAACGAGCGTGCGACACGCTCGGGCGTGCGCGCGAGCCCCTCGCGGTCAGGGTCTTCCCCAAGTTCCAGCAACAGCTGGCGGATCAGGTCAAGCGGTGGGGTCGCGCCGGCCCCATGTAGTCCACGTAGTTGTTGCGGCTCTCGCGCACGCGAATCCGGTGAAGTCGACATCCTTCGTGGGCCTCGAGGCTGGGTTCGAGCTCGCGCCAAAAAACGCGAGCAATGTTTTCGGCGGTCGGGATGACGTCCCGCAGGAAGGGAACGTCGTGGTTCAGGTGCAGGTGGTCGACCTTGGCGATCAGCTTGTCGAGCACGAGCACCCGCAGGCGATTGAGGTCCATGACCATGCCGCTCTCGACGTCGAGGTTGCCGCGAACGGTGACCTCGACGATCCAGTTGTGGCCATGACCATGTTCGTTGTTGCAGATCCCGTAGATGCGCCGATTTTCCTCAGGCGTCCAGGCAGGATTGTGGAGCCGGTGGCTGGCTGCGAATTCCTGGGCGTGCGTGATCTCGACGATGTCTGCGGGCATGGGACGCTGCGGTCAGGGGGAAGCTCGCGGAAGGTTCGCGAGGGTGCGACAAGATAGCTCGCTCGGCCCCCCAGTGCCCCACGTTCCGGCTGCCGCGCCGAACTGCGGTGAGCCTCACAAAAACCGTACGCCGCCGAATGCAGTTCCATATTTCTTCTGTCATCAGAGCCATAAGTCGTATGTGTAGAATAGTTTATGGTGAATTTGGACTGCCAAAGATTCTCGCGAACGCACATCGCTCGGGGCAGGGTTCCGGCTAAAGACCTGCATACGGCCCAAGTAGGCTGGAAGGAGACTCAAATGACCCAGGCACTTCGAACTCAGGTGGATGCACAACGCTCGCTGCCCCTCGTTCGGGCGATCGCGCGGGAAGTCCGCGAACGAACGCAGTTGCTCGAGTCACTCGAGGCGCGATCGGCCGGCGGCGAACGTGGGCCGCGGATCGAAGCTGAGCTCTCCCTTCAACGCCGTGAGTTGCGCAGCTGCGAACGTGAGTTGGCGAGGTTCGGATACGCGATCGATGCCGATGACCCGCACCGCATCCTGGGGCAGGGTGCGTCGTACAACCTCGACGACACGCAGTTTTTCAGGAAAGTGAGCTACCTGAGCTAACGGCAGCAGGCTGACTCAAGACAACGCACCGCCGCGGGGTACCGCGGCGGTGCGTTTTCGTTCCCGACCGACGATCGATTTGGATCGACTTCGGCGCGTTCAGTTCCCGCCGCCGCCAGCCGGAGGTGCGGGCTTCGGAGCAGGACGAGCCGGTTTTGCCGCGCCGCCTGCGTTGTCAACAGGTGGCGGAACCGGGGGCTGGGCGGAGGGCGCGGGAGTCGGAGTCGATCCGCGAGCCGGAGCGGGTGCAGGCACAGCCGGAACCACATCATTCCCGCGTCTCGCCGGAGGATTCACGGCAGGAACCGCAGGCGTGGGCTGCGCAGGCGCGTCCGCGCGGGCGCGCGCCGGTGCCGGAGTCGGCGCTGTCCCGATGGTTCCCGTGGCCGCCGTGCCAGATCCCGAGGTCGACGGGGCCGCCGAACCGTCGGCCGATGTCGCCGAACCTGAACTGCCAGCCGCCTTCAATCCCTCTGTGGCCTGGCGAAGACGCTTCGTCATGGCGGCCTCTTCGAGCGCCGCCTGCTCCGGAGTGAGTTCCGCATTGCGAACGCGCCGGGTCAAATCGCCCTGAGCGTCGGCGAGCTTCGAGCGGAATCCCTGGGGCGCGGCAGGCGCAGTGGCCGAGTCAGATGCACCGGCGGACTGGGGCTTCGTCTCCGTGCTCGGCACGGGCTTCGGAGCGTCCGCGCCGCGAGCGTTTTCAACGCGGCGGAGCGTATCGCCATAGAGGTCCTTAGCCTTGGCCGGATCCAACTCGCTGTTGCGCAGCCGGCGATTGAGCGATTCCTCGATCGCGCGCAGATCAGGCTCCTTGTCGGCGTTCGCCGTGACGGGGGCTGCACTTCCAGGCGCGCCCGCGCCGGCCGGATCTTTCACGCCGGTGGTCTTCGCGATGCGCAAGTCGACGGCCTCGAGTTCAGTGCGAGCCTTCTCAGCGCTGATCTCGCCGTTGCGCACACGACGCAGGATGTCGGCGCGAACTTCCTCGGGAGTGCGGGTCTGATCCTCGGCTGCCGGCGCGAGCGCGCGACGGGCCGCCGCGGGGCCGCTGGGCGCGGGCGGCGCTGCGACAGGCGCCGCTGTGCGAGCACCCTCCGCTGCCCCTACGGGTTCGGGAACCGTGGGAGACTTGACCTCGCGCTTCGACTTGAGGTCCTCGGACTTCTGCGCGCGTCGCAGGGCCTGCAAGCGCGTCGACTCGGCCGTCAAGTCAGCCGCCGCTCCGCTCGCGAGCTTCGCGGCACGGCCCTCGCTCGCGACGGTGTACTCGTCGATGCTCAGTTTCGAGTCGGCGTCGGCATCCGCACCAGCGAAGGCAGCGGCATCAACCCCGCCGATGGCCGCTTCGTCCGCCGTAAGGCCACCCGAACGGTCAGCGTCCGCCTTGGCGTAAGCGTCGCGGACTTCCTTGAGAGTCAGTCCGGCCGGTTGAGTCACGGCAGGAGCGGGGACCGGAGCCCTGCGCGATCCCGGTGCAGCTCCGCCGGTCGTTTGGGCGCAAAGCGGGGCGCCGGCGAGCAGGAGAATCAAAGTCAACGTGCGGATCGGCCTCATGGTGCATGCTCGCTTCTGCCTGGAGAATGATGTCAGAGCCAAATCGGACCCGCCCATGTCGACAAAGAAGCCCGCGGGTCCGCAGGGGCTCCAAGGATTGCCAGCGACTGCCGTGCCAAGTGGCTCGGCCGTGGGCGATAGCCTAACTCCATCATTCGAAGAGGGTTAGGACCGAGGCCTTCGGCGGGCCTCGCCACGTAGTGTCCACTGCCGGACACAAACAGGCCCTCCTCGGCCCGTGGAGAGGTCGGACGGCCTTCGGATTTTGCGGCAGGCGGCGTCACTCACCACTGGATGCTCAGGGCGTTCGTAAGGCCGAAGCCGTGGCCGCAGGGACCGATCGGGTCGCGATACCAATATTGATCGTGGCGCTGTTCGCCCCCGAGCAGGCCTTCGCGAATGGACAGGCTCATGTTGCTCGTCGCGACGCCGGAAGCGTTCGAGGTCACTGCGCCGAGTCGGACGAGTCCCCACCGATGCAACGCAGGCCGTCTCCGAAGGGCAGGGCGGCGAGCGAGGTCTGCCCGCTCAGGAAAATCCCGACCTTTGAAGGCGGGCAATTCCGCGCGGTCAGCACGACCGTGTCCGCACCGACAACCGCCGTGCCGAAGCCGTCGAGGATCGCGCCGACACCGGTCGAGTTGGCGCAACCCCGGCCACCGGCCGCCAGATTTCCGCACGGACATGCGCCGCTCGATCCGTTGCCGAAGCAGAACGGAGCGCCGACCGGCCAACCCGCAATGGTCGCCAGGGCCATCGCACGGCTTTCGGGCAGGTGCATGTACATGTGCAGTCCGCGCACCCAGTAGAAAGTCCCGTTGGGGCCCGTGCTGTTGGCGGCCCACTTCCATTCGGCGTAGGGAATCGGTGTGCGTCCGACGACCGAGACGAAGTAGCGCGTATTCGCGTTGAAGATCAGCGGCGTCACGAGCGAGACCTCGAACCTGTACATGCCGCCGGGGACGGCGGTTTGCGTTAACGCCGTGTAGATGTGCTCGCTGATCGGCCCGCTGCCGGGTGCGAACATGTCGGGTTGCACTGCAGTGGTGTTGGGATCCTGGTTGAAGAAGGAAACTTGGAATCCGAGCGGCGGCGCAACCTCCCCCCACCAGCGCAGGCGCGCGATTGTCGTCGTCTGGGGCAGCTGGGAGTCCTCCCAGGCGATCGCA
>JAYUOR010000304.1:0-1659 GCA_043760765.1 Planctomycetota bacterium
GCGGCGCCAGCCAAGAAGTAAGGACCTCCAATCGGCTCGCGCCCGTTTCCCTCGCCACGACTGTGCCGCTGCAAGCGAGCAGCGCGCGCCGTTCAGCGCACCGCGCTGGACTCCGCGGCTCCAAACGCCGCGATCTGACTCTTGAAGCCCTGCAGCGCCGTGCGCTGTTGGTAGAAGGCGAGCCCGCGCAGACCGCCGAGTTCCTCCCCGCCGCCCGCTCGCCCCGGCCCGCCGTGGATCGAAGCCGGCAGCACCATCCCGGGCGGTAGAGACTGCTCGGCCATGCGGTCGCTCCCGACCCACAATCGGCCGTGCCAGGGCGCCAGACCGAGCACGAGGCTCTCGGCCCAATCCGCTGCGTTCGAATACACGCTGGCGACCAGCCCGCCACCTCCGCGCGCGACGATTCCAGAGGCCTCGTCGGCGGAGCCCGAATAGCCGAGCAGGCTGGCGACCGGCCCGAAGACCTCGTCGGCATGGAAGATCTCCGCGTTGGGATCGCGCGCCACCAACAATGTCGGCGCGACGAAGTAACCGCGCTCACGCGCGCGCTCCGCGCCGCCGCAGGCGACTTCTGCGGCACTCGCCAGCCGCGTAATTCCCGCGCGCACATCGTCGAGCTGCGCCATCGAGGCGAGCGGGCCCATGCGATTTTCCGGCAGTGCGGGATCCCCCATCTTGACCTTGGCCAGCGCGGCGACGAGATCCGCGCGCACTTGCGCGACGCGCTCCTTCGGCACCAGGATCCGGCGCACCGCGGTGCACTTCTGCCCCGACTTTTGCGTCATGTCGAGCGCGACGTTCGACAGGAAAAGGGCATAGGTTTCGCTCGAGGAATCGACGTCCGGCCCGAGGATCGCAGCGTTGAGCGAATCGGCTTCCAGGTTGATGCGCACATTCGAGCGCACGACGTTCGGATGTCCGCGCAGGATCGCCGCCGTGCGCGAACTGCCGGTGAAAGCGATCGCGTCCTGCGCTCCAAGGTGATCGACCAGATCGCCGACGGATCCGGCGATGAACTGCCAGGCTCCCTTCGGCAAGGCGCCGCAGTCGTGCACGATGCGCGCGATGCGCGCGGCGACCAACGCCGTCGAAGTGCCAGGCTTCTCGATCACTGGCACGCCCGCGAGCAAGGCGCAGGCGGCCTTCTCCAGCATGTTCCAGGCCGGAAAATTGAACGCGTTGATGTGCACGGCCGCGCCTAACCGCGGGACGAGCACATGCTGCCCCCAATAACGAGGCGTGCGCCCGAGTTGCACGCCCTCGCCGTCGGCCAGCACGCGCCGGTCGCCGAGTGATTCGCCCAGCGCCGCGTAATACGCCAGCGTGCCCGTAGCACCGTCGATGTCGAACTTCCCGTCGCCGCGCGGCGTGCCCGCGTTCTGGATCGAAAGCTCGATCAGGGCCTCGCGCTCGGCGTGGATCGCAGCCGACAGCGTCTTCAGGATCGCACCGCGCTGGGCAAAGCTCAGCGCGCGCAGGGCCGGGCCGCCCGTCGAGCGGGCGTAGTCGAGCACCGCCTTGAAGTCGATTCCGCCCGCGCGCACCTCGGCCAGAGGCTCTTCGGTGGTCGGGTTGAAGAGCAGGACCGGGGCGGTGCTGCCGCGGACGGCGGAACCTAGAACCAGGCTTTCGAGAATTTGCATGAGTCGGGAACCG
>JAYUOR010000305.1:0-1659 GCA_043760765.1 Planctomycetota bacterium
GGGATCCGCAACTCCTCTCCGGGATGAAGATCGCGCTCGTTTCGCAGCTGATTTGCGCGTTCGATCAGCCCCGTGCACACCACCAGACCCGCATGCTCCTTAATCGCGCGCTGGCGAATCGAGGTCAGGCTGTCGCCAGACTTGACCTTCATGGTGAACGAGGGCCAGATGCCTTTCACGCTCCAGCGATGCCCATCCTGGGCCTTGGTCAGACCGTCGGTCCAGCGCTGAAGGGATGTGGGATCAGCTGGCCAGGTGGCCGTGGCGTCGGCGAGCAAGACCTCGGAGTACGCGCCAGCCGCTTCGGCAAATCGTCCCTCGCCCAACGCCTTCGCTCCGTCGCGGGCGCGCAGCGCAAGTGCCATGGCCACGGCGGCAACCGAGTCGTTCGTGCTGCCGGCCGAGACCGCGGCGACTGGCGATCCGTTCACCGCCGAGGACACGAGTGCGCGCTCGCGAGCGCTCAATTCATCCGACTTCTCCAGCCCTTCCGCGGACGAGCGCGCTAATTCGGATTTGTTGCCGAGTGCCGCCGACACCGCGGAGTACATCTTCTTGCGTGCGGCGGAGAGTTCGGACTGACCGATCAGGACGCTGACTTCATCCCACGGCCGGTGCAACAGTGCCGCGGCGAGCTTGGATTCTTCGAGCCTCGCGACGGGAACAGCAGTCGACTTGACCGCTGCCTGCACGACGGGCGCGGGCGCGCTGACCGGCGGCTGCTCGGGTTCCTTCGTGATCACGGGCCGCGGCGCGGAATCCGCTAGAAATCCAGAGGTTTCTCCGCCTTGAACTTCGTCGCTTCGACGAAATCCGACCCAGAAACCGAGCGCCACGACCAATGCAAATCCCAAGCCCCACAGTGCCCTCATGTCGCCATCCCCCACGTAGCCGACGCCGCGGATGAATGGAGCGTTCGTCGACGAAGTCGCGCTTCACGCCGAATTCCGCGGGCTTTCCTCGGCGCGCTGCGATCCTAGCAGTGCGGATGCGCGACTGCGATGCACTGCACGCGACTTCGAGCGCGTTCGATGCGGCGCGCCGAGACGGGCCAGAGATGTGAGGGAGCCCCAGCCCTGCCGTGCCGACTTGGACCCGGAACCCAAAGGTTCAGGGGGGCCAAACACGCCGCACTAAGGCGGCGATCAAACATGGCCCATTGGATGCTTGTAGGGCCCGGGGGTTGAAGCCGGGTCACCTGCAGGTCCAGGGTCATCCCTCACGACCAACGCTATCACTCCCGCGCTTCGAGCGCCATGCGAAGTGCGGGGCGCCGCCCGGCCGCCGAAAGCGAGCCCGGCGCCGGGACTCAGGCGCGGGTGAGACTTGCGCCGAGGACTCGCGAGTCACCGAGGTCGAAGCGCTCGACGGTCTGCGGATCGGTGGGCGTGGCCTGGGCCGTGACACCGACGGCGAGGGTCTCCGCGGCAATGAAGCTGACGTGCTGCACGAGCGCCCGCGCCAGGGCCGCGTCGCCGAAGTGGAACAATTCCAGCCGGATGCGGTCCTCGATCGCCAAGCCGCGGTCCTTGCGCAGTCCGTTGATCCGGTTGACGACTTCGCGTGCCAGACCCTCGGCGATCAGTTCGGCGTCGAGGACGGTGTCCAGCCAGACGACGAACCGACCGTCGGTCTCGACGTCGAAATCAGCCTGGGTTT
>JAYUOR010000306.1:0-4106 GCA_043760765.1 Planctomycetota bacterium
GCCGATACCTTTCCGTTAGGGGCATTTAAATAAACGCCGGTGGATTACCGGGCACGGATCAAAGTCGAACGACGGTGATTTCCTCGGCGGACAACTGCACTTTGATCCGACCGACTTCGCTGTCGCCCTTGTAGAGCACCACGCTGCGCGCACTTTCGCCTGCTGAGGCCACGTGCGAATGCCCATCAATGATCGGCGCGCGATTCATGAAGTAGGTCGTCGTGCCCGTGCGCAGGCGCATGGAAATTTCATGGTCTGTCGCATCGAGCAGCGCGAATTGGTCCGCGCTGGATGGATCCGCCAATTCAATCTGCAATTGCATGCGCCGCTCGAGCACGACGCGCAGGTTGGGCGTGGGACCGTCGCCGAAGGTCGCAGGATCGGGCGTCAGGCTCCTGTCGAGCACGTGGTCGCCGCCGAATTCCAGCGAGACGCCCTCGCGCGGCAAGCGCTCGAGAGCAAAGCGGCCTGCGGAGTCCGTGACGACACCGTCGAGCGACATGCTGGTGGAGAACATGTTGCGTCCGGCGTAACGGGCCATGAAACCCATCGCCCTGGGCACGACGCGCACCTCGGAAAGCGGACGTCCCTCTGAATCGACCACGGTTCCCTCGAGCTTTGCCCAGCAATTGTCCTCTGCGAAGCGCACGACCACGTCGCTTTTCCCCGCAGCGACGTGCTCGAGCGTTTCGCGCTCGAGACTGGCCGCGTCGAGCGCGCACACTTTGTACTCGCGCTCCAGCAGTCCATCCAATTGGAAGCTGCCGTCAGCGGCGCTCGTGGCGTAGTGCCACGCATTTTCCGTGTCGCCCGCCAGCCAGCCTTCGAGTTGCAGCGTCCCGCCGGGACCGCTGCCGAAAGTCGTCGTGTCGTCGAGCCACACGCGGACATTCGGCAGCGGCGTCCCGTCGGCGCGCACGACGCGACCGCGCAACGAAAGCGGTTTGCCGCCAAGGCGCAGGCTGACGAACTCGGTCCACTGCGCTTCGCCGCCGACCATGGGTGGCGAGAATGAGGCCGGCAAACGGCCGGGAGCCAGCGCGCGCAATTCGATCGGATCGCCCTTGAGGCTGCGGTACTCCGGGCCTTTCTTTGCAATCGCGAATTCGCCGTGCTCGTCGCTGAGCGTGGTCTCCAACCCGAGTGCCACGACTGCCTTGGCGATCGGCAAGTCGCCTTCGTCGACGACCCGGCCGCGCACGACGTCGGCTGTGCTCGACGTGCGCGCCAGCGTGATCGTCTTGAACGGCCGGTCCGTGTCGGCGAACGGCGCCGAGTAGGGGATGTGTCCGCCAAGATCGGCCGCGAGCCGCAACCCTTGGCAGCGCGGCAGTCGAGCGAATTCGAATCGACCGCTGGAATCGGTCTTCAGCCGCGCCATGACGTCCTCGGAGGAATCGAGGCTCTCGGCGAAGCGCGTGCGCAGCGAGAATTGTGGCTGGACGGAAACATCGACATCGGCGAGCGGCACGCCCGCGTCGTCGACGACCACGCCCGACAGCGGGGCGTTCGGGGCGACGATGATCGTGCAGATGCGTTGGTCGGCCTGGTTGCCGATCAATCCGGCGAAGACCGTGCACCAGCGTTCGTCGTCGACTTCAAGTCGCGATGCGCGCGTCGGCCGGGTCGGGCGCTGCATCGAGAAATTGCCGGAGGCATCGCTGGTGGCGATGAGCGTGCTCGTCTCGCCACTCTCGGGCACGAAGAGAATCGGAACCAAAGCAACCGGCCGCGAGTCCACGTCGAGCACACGTCCGCGAACCAGGGCCGTATTGACATCGTCCGTTGTGGCGGCGACCGCCTGCGCGGGCTGTGGTTCCCGTGCCGCCCGCGTAGGCGCGCCGGCGGCTTGAAGTTCATCCCTCAGTGGCTGTTCCAGGTCCACGGCCGGAGTCTTCGGCGCGGCCGCGAGTACTTGCGGATCAGGCTGTGTAGGCTGCGCGTCGATCGCGAGGAACCAGACCACGCAGGCGGCGCACAGCGCAGAGGCAGCTAGTGTTGCTTTGAGATTCATGGCGACGAGCGGTGCAAGGGGAGACAACGAAGCCTTTCGAAGCGGTACGGCGATCAACGCCCACGCGCTGCGATCGCCGCCGTGTTTGCGGTCGAGCTTGGCGCGCAGGAGAGCAAGTCCGCGCGCGAGTCGCGTGCGCACCGTTGCCGGCGGAACGCCCAGCGTGCGCGCGATCTCGCGCGGGCTGTGTGATTCGTAGAAGCGCAGCAGCAAAGTGGTGCGGTACGGCTCGTCGAGTTCCATGACGCACTCGACGAGTTCGCGCTGCAGGGTCGCGCGCACCACTACGTCATGCGTCGAGGGCAAGCCCTCGGGCCGGGCCGCCAGTTGCTCGTGGTGCCGCCGCCTCGTTCGCGAGCGCAATCCCGTGCGCGCGAAATTGCGCACGACCGCGCCTAGCCAAGCGCGCAACGACGCCGCTTCCCGCGGCCCGTCGGTGGTCGCGCGCACGAGGGTCTGCTGCACGACCTCGTCAGCGAGATCCGGATCGCGAACCAGCTGCCGGCTCAACGCGCGGATCCAATGGACCTCGGCGAGGAGCTCTTCCAACGGCGGTGACTGCGGCTGACCCATGGCTTATGCGTCCAGGATGCCGACCCGCCCGATTCTGTTTCACGAAAACCGAAATTCCCCCGGTGCCGGACCTCACCGTGCCCGGTGATTCACCGGCGTTTATTTCACAGCCGATACCGAAACGGTATCGGCTGTGAAATAAACGCCGGCGAATCACCGGGCTCGGATCACGGGCAGAACGTGACGCGCAGCGCGTCGGAGATGTTGAAGAACGCTCCGCCGGCTGGTGTGTCGCGATACCAGAACTGGAAGTAGCGCGTGTCGCCCGCTTGCACACCGATGTATTGGGGCACCCCGAAGTTCTGCAGCTGGCTGACCGAGCCGCTCGAGGATGCGTTCGGCCCGAGGCGCCGCAGTTGTCCACCCATGCAGAGCCGGCCGTTGCCGAAGTTCCCACCCGGCAGGACCTGCGTCGAGCCCATCAGGAAAAGTCCGACCGTCGGATGCGGCAACTGCGTCGCGGTGAGTCTCCAGTTGTTGAGCGAGAGGCTCGGGATGCCGACCGTGCCGATGAAGGCCGGCTGCCCGGTCGAGTTGGGCAGCGGAACGCAGTAGTTCGAGACCCGACACTCGCAACTGTCGGGGATTCCGTTGAGGTTCAGGTCTTGCTCCGTGCCGCTCGAAATGTCGCACGCATCGGGCACGCCGTTGAAGTTGCAATCCTGCGCGAGCCCCGTGGCGATGTCGCACAGGTCCGGCACACCGTTGGCATTGCAGTCCTGCGCAACTCCGCCGGCGATATCGCAGCTGTCCGGGATGCCGTTGGCATTGCAGTCGAGCGAGAAACCGCTCGCCAGATCGCAGCTGTCGGGCAAACCGTTGCCGTTGCAATCCTGCGCGAGCCCCGTTGCGATCTCGCAGGCATCCAAGCGACCGTTGTTGTTGCAATCGTGCCCGGCGAGTTCGCACTCGTCGAGCACTCCGTTCGCGTCGCAGTCGTGCGCCGTTCCGTTCGCGACCTCGCAGGAATCCGGGATTCCGTTCGTGTTGCAGTCGGCGCTGGTGCCGCTGGCGATGTCGCAGGAGTCGAGCACTCCGTTCGCGTTGCAGTCGAAGGCAGTGCCCGCAAGCAGTTCGCACGAATCTGGCACCGCGTTGGCGTTGCAGTCGGCGCTCACGCCGCTCGCGATGTCGCACGAGTCGGGAATGTGATTTCCGTTGCAGTCAGGGGTTCCCTGCGTAAGGTCGCAATTGTCCGGCACGCCGTTTCCGTTGCAGTCGAGGCTCGTGCCGGCGGCGATGTCGCAGGCGTCAAGCAGGCCGTTCCCGTTGCAGTCCGGCAGACCTGCCGCCAAATCGCATGCATCGGGCACGCCGTTTCCGTTGCAGTCGGGCACGAGGCCGGCAGCGATGTCGCAGGAATCCGGCTGGTTGTTCCCGTTGCAGTCGTGCTCGGTGCCGGCACCGATCTCGCACAGGTCGGAGATTCCGTTGTTGTTGCAGTCCTGGCTCGCGCCGCCGGCGATGTCGCACTCGTCGGGTACTCCGTTCAGGTTGCAGTCGACGCTGTAGCCGACGC
>JAYUOR010000307.1:0-1654 GCA_043760765.1 Planctomycetota bacterium
AGAATTCGGTAGCAACGCTGCAGGCGCCGCACGAGTTCGTCCGTCGAAGGGCCGCTACCGTTTTCCTTTCGAGCATTGGATCGCGTCTTCTTCCAAGCCGACTCATGAATGTGCGCGTGATCAGCCACCCAGTGATCCCCACGCCAAACAAGATCACTGAGCCAGAGCACGCCGACGTAGTCGAAATCGAACCCTCTGACAACGTAGGGGCAGCCGACCTCCGCCAACGGATCGGTTGCCATGTAGCTTCCAGGAGGAGCCTGGACGAAGAGCGTGTAATCATTCTTCGGAGCGTGGTTCCAAATTCGCGCCCAAGTCTGCGCTGCGTCGTCACGGTCGTAGACGAGCTGAAAGTCCTTCGAAGAAGCAGGGGCAGCGTGCGGCTTGCTCATCTTCTTGGTCATCCAAGGCCGCGCGTAGGAAGCAAGAAGCCGCGCTGTGCTTCCCTCCGCCATCCGTGAGCGCAGTGCAGCCTCGAGGCGCGCTGGATCGTCGACGATCTCAAATCCGACCGGTCCTCCGTGGCCTTTCCGCCATTGCTTCGGCAGCTTGGATTCTGGTGCGATGCCGAGAATCTCGTCCAACCACGCCATATATTCGGTCGATCCCCCACAGCGAAACTGCGCGCCGGCGAGGCTCACAACTTCGACGTTTTCGACACAGAACTCCTTGGCGAAGTGCTCGATGCTGGCTCTCGACGTGGTCTCGTTATCGCGGTAGCTCTGCTCGCTGTCCATCAGGAAGACGCTGACCCGAGAGCTGCGGATCACGTGCCAAGCCTGTGGCCCCGCAGGCATGAACCAACCCGCTGACTGCACGCCCCCTTTCCCCGGAACCGTGGGGTCGATCAGGGCGTGCGCTTCGTCCACGATAGAGACGGCAAACGAGTCGTCCGGGCAGCGCGACTTGCGGCCTTCGCTCGAGAACTGCTCCAGGTTGCGGCGCCAATCAGCAATCAAGGTCTCGAGACCGCGGGCCTGTTCGGATTTCCTCCAAGTCGACGAGAGCCCGGGGTTGTACTGATTGGCTCCGACCACGATCCCGCGTGCCGCGCGCTTGCCAGATGCAGTTTCGAACAGGCCCTCCCAATTCGAACGCTGTGCACTCGATGTCGTGGTGAGCACGACGTTGCCGTCGATCATTTCATCGGCCGCGACCTGCGCCCACAGGTGGGCTGCGATGACAGACTTGCCGGACCCCGGCGGCCCTTCAATGATGATGACGCTCTTGGCTCCGTGTCTCTTCTTCGCACTGGCCTTGGCCGGCTTGAGCACGCGGTCAACGTGCTTCATGCACTTCTCGAAGCCCGCTCGTTGTTCATCCAATAGCACGAAGGGGCTTGATGTGGGATTGGCGATCGCGGTCGCGACCTGACGGATGAACCCACGCTCTTGTCGGTAGGCGCCTTGACTGAAACGCTGCGCAAAACCTGGATCGGGATGGACCAACCTCGTTGCCAGATGCTCGGGAAAGCGCCTTGTCACGTCCTCCCGGTTGCGCGTGAAGACCGGATACTCGGCTACCAGCGAGCGGTGCGGATCCTCCGAGTAGGGATCGGCGGAAGACGCGAACGTGAAGAAGACGCACCCGGACACTTGCGCATCCTCGGCTTGGACGACGCTGTGGAATCGCCGGCAATATTCGACGTAGCCGC
>JAYUOR010000308.1:0-1654 GCA_043760765.1 Planctomycetota bacterium
AGGAATTGTGCGCGTGCCTCCACGGAAAGCGCTTCGAAATCAGCGAAGACGTGTTCCTGACCGGCGCGGGCGAACAGCGCACGCAGCCTCGACTCTTCGTGTTGGCTCATGACTTGTGGCGCGAGCGCCCGCACTTCTGCAGAGCTCGAAAAACGCCGCGCGCCGGCTACTTCTGGCCGCCGTGCTTGTCGTTCTCTTGGTGCGACAGGAGCTCGAGCAACTGCTCGGTCAGTCCCACCAGCGCCTCGAAGCGCCGCTCCAGGCGAATCTGGCGCGAGACAAGTTTCTCGATCACCGGCGGAAGGATCGCCTCGCGCGTGTAGTTGTTGATCATGTTGATGATCTCCGCGCGGTCAGCATCGGCCAACTCGTGGAAGTGATAGTGGTACTTCTGCTTGAGCACATCCTCGGTCACATGCAGGCACTCGGATGTAATCTCGGAGACGCTCTGCTGGTCGTGCTCCTTACGGAAGACCTGCACTTTGTACTGGTGGAGCAGGTCCTGATATTGCTTCTTCAATGCGGGCCTCCGGCTCGAGAGATCGTCGGCGTAGAGTCCATCCGGTAAGGCCCGAACGGCGTCTCGCCTGGGTGCGGAACGATTGTAACTCGCCAGCGCGCGCTGGGCACCCGCCGGCGCGCTTCCATGGCGAAAATCAGTCGGGCTGGCCGATGCAGATCGAGACGTTGTGCCCGCCGAAGCCCAGCGAATTCGACAGTGCGTTGCGCAGCTTGAGCTTGCGGGCGGAACCGGGCACGTAGTCGAGGTCGCATTCGGGATCGGGGGTCGTGTAGTTGCGCGTCGGGTGCACCACGCCCTGATGAATCGACAACGCGGTCACCATGAGTTCGACCGCTGCCGATGCTCCGAGCAGGTGGCCGATCATCGACTTGGTCGACGATATGGCGAGTTTCTTCGCGTGATCTCCGAACACGAGCTTCAAAGCCCGCGTCTCGATCGCGTCGTTGTACTTGGTGCTGGTCCCGTGCGCGTTGACGTAATCGACCTGCGTGGGGTCGAGTTTCGCATGCCGCAGCGCTTCGCGAAACGCCCGCGCCGGTCCATGACCGTCTTCCTTCGGAGCCGTGATGTGGAAGGCGTCATCCGTGGATCCGTAGCCCTTGACCTCGGCGTAGATCCGCGCCCCGCGCTTTTTCGCGCGCTCGTATTCCTCGAAAATCAGGATCGCACAGCCCTCGCCCATGACGAATCCGTCGCGATCGCGGTCGAACGGGCGTGACGCGGCGCCCGGATCGTCGTTGCGAGTCGACAAGGCCTTCGCCGAACAGAATCCCGCCAAGCCCAGCCGCGTGGTCGCGGACTCGGCGCCGCCGGTGACGACCACATCGCAGTCGTCCCATTGGATCGCACGCCAAGCCATGCCGATCGCGTGCGCCGCCGACGCGCAGGCCGACGAGGTCGTGAACGTCGTCCCCATCAACCCGTGTTCGATCGCAACCTGGCCGCTGACGGCGTTGGCCATGATCTTCGGGATGAAGTGCGGGCTGACGCGGCGCGCGCCCTTTTCCTGCATGGCCAGGAACTGCTCCTCGATACCGGTGATTCCGCCAATGCCGGTGGCGATGATCGAACCGAAGCGCTCGCGCACCGATTCCGGCAGCGACGCGAGGTCGATGCCTGAGTCCTTGAAAG
>JAYUOR010000309.1:0-4092 GCA_043760765.1 Planctomycetota bacterium
ATGACGCGCGCGCCGTCGACTGCGACTTGCGCGTCCTGCCACAACGGTGATGCGTCGATCGGGCTTTCGTTCCAGGGCCTCGCGCAATTGCCGCCCGGCGCTCCCGGCGGGCCGGAAATTCCCGGCACGACCGACGAGCTTCGCCATCGCGCGTTCTACATCGACGACCTGACCGTAAGCCCGCCCGACGTGCACCACGAGCGCGGCATGAGCTGTATCGATTGCCACACCGAGAACGACGTGATGGGGGACGGCAGCCTGCACGGTTCGATGGAAAAAGCCGTGGAAATCAGCTGTCAGGACTGCCACGGAACTTTCAGCGCGCCGGCGACCATGGTCACGCAACGCGGCACGAAGTTGCGCCAGTTGTCGCGCGAAGTGGATGGCATTTGGCTGACAGCCAAGAACGACGGTTCGCGCCATCGCGTGAAGCAGGTCGTCGACGTGCTCCAGCACAAGAGCTCCGATTTCAACGAGCGCGCGACGAAAGCCATGACCTCCGCGCACACGCGCCTGGAGTGCTACACCTGCCACGCCGGCTGGAACGCCAACTTCCTGGGCTTCCACTTCGATCGCAACGAGTCGTTGACGCAGCTCGATCTCCTGAGCGGCAAGCGCACCACCGGGCGCGTGACGACGCAGGAGAAGATCTTCGCCAGTTGGAAGAGCTTTTACGCCGGCTTCAACGAGACCGGCCACGTCGCGCCCTACCTGACGGGCTTTTCGACCATGGGCACGGTGCACGACAAGAACGGCCGACTCGTGCTCGACCAGGAAATGCCGGTCACTGCGGCAGGACTGTCGGGCATGACGATGATCCACCACCAGTTGCACACGACACGGCCGACGGCGCGCTCGTGCGTCGAGTGCCATCGTTCGAGCGCTACCTGGGGACTGGGCTCGGCGAATTTTCGCCTTTCGCGCCGACTTGCGTTCGTCGCCGATCGCCGCGGCATCGAAGTGGTCGCGCTCGATCGTGCGCAGATCCAATCGTCGCTGCCGCTGTGCAAGGTCGTGGTTCCCAACATCGAAGCGCTCGCGGTGGACAGCGAGCCGCTGCAGGGCCACGCGCGCTTCGTGTATGCGAGCGAGCGCGATCACGGCGTACACGTCATCGATGTCTCTCAGCCGACCGCGCCGGTGCGCGTGGGTTTCGTGGCCTGTGCTTCGCCCCACGGGCTCGCGCTCGCCGGAAACATACTGTTGTGCGCTGATGGGGTCGGCGGGCTCAAGCTCTTCGACGTCAGTACGCCGTCGAAGATTCATCAAGTCGGCAGTCTTGCGACCCTCGATGCGCGCGCGATCGATGTGCAGTGGCCCTACGCCTACGTCGCCGACGGCGCGGGCGGGCTCTTGATCGTCGACATTCGCGCACCGGCGGCGCCGGTCGCCGTCGGCGGACTGGCGCTGGACTGGAAAGGTGCACCCGATGACACGCTTGGCGTGGCTGCCCTGTTCCAATATTCGCGGCCGAAGGAATTCGGCGGGCGCGCGGCGGACGACCGCAGCGAGGCGCGTCTGTTGTGCGCAGTGCTCGATTCGACTCGCGGTCTAGAACTCGTCGATGCCACGGAACCCAGTGCGCCGCAAAAAGTCTGGCCCCAGCGCTACCTGGCCGACAGCCCCAGGAAAACGCGCGCGCCGAGGGTCGTGAAATGGCGCGCACTTCAGCTTGGGAGCCATGTCGATCTGGCGCAGGCCCAGGGCGGCTCGCGCACGAGCGAGCGCGACATCGTCCAGGTCGTCGGCCAGCGCGACGAAAATGGAAACGCGCGCACCTACATCACGACCTTCGACGTCAGCGTGCCCGTGGAGACGGCGCAGATGGCCGAAATCCCGCTGGGTTTCGCCACCAGCGGATTGGCGCTCGCCTCGATTTACCAACCTCCTTTTCTCTCGACTTTGGCGTTCGTGCCAGGCGATCGCGGAGTTTCAAGCGCGGATGTTTCCATTTCGGCCGAGCCGCGCGAACTGGGCGTGCTTTCAGGCCTGATCGGCGCGCGCGCGATCGCTTTCGAAGAGTTCGCCATGGACCGTTCGATCAGCGAGCAAGGCGAACGTTTGAAGGACGTCAGCCACCGCGATTCGCGCTGGCTCAATCTGCCCGAGATCGCGCGCGTGCTCAGCGTGCCCGCGCACAAACTCGATTTCCCGACGCGCGTGCTGCCAGCCACGATCCCCGCTGCTACGGCACGTTTACATCTCGCGCGCTTGGATCTCGACCACTCTGGCTTTCTCGAGGGCGCCGAATACGCGAGCGGGGGTGGACGCGACGCGGACGCGAACGGCGACGGGCGACTCTCTCTCGCCGAACTCGTGCGACTCTCAGAGCAGGATCATTCCGCGGACGAATCCGCGCCGGTCATGGATAAGCCCACGCCGCCGGCTCGCGACACTCCGGCGGGGCGGCGCGCGCTGGCTGCGAGCCTCGAACCCGACGGCGAGTATGCCTGCCTCCTCGACACGATCCGGCCGCGCGAGTTCGACGCCAATGGCGACGAGCGCCTCGACGAAGCCGAGTTTTCGCGCGCGCTGTTCGCCGCGCTCGATCTCGATGGCGACAAGCTGCTCAGCTTCGACGAAGTTTCACGTCTGCCTGGCGAAACGCGCGCCATGCGCTTTCGCGATGCGCGCTCCGCCGAACTGTGGAAGGCCCACGACAAGAACGGCGACGGTCGCGTGACGCCGAAGGAATGGCGCGGCGATCTGGAGCTGTTCACGGCGCTCGACCTCGACAAGGACGCCGCGCTGCAGTTGCCGCCGCGCATCGTCGTGGTCAAGGGCAACCAGGGTGCGGCGCGCGCGAGCGAGTGGCCGGAGCGGCAGCGGTTCCACATTCCGCTGCCCCCGGTCGTCAGCCGCGAGGCAATTTTGGGGGCGTTCGACGCCGATCAAGACGGCGTGTTGACCACGAAGGAACTCAAGGCGCGTCCTGACTACCTGGCCGAGGGCGACAAGACCGGCGATGGCCGGATCGAGTTCATCGAACTGCAGACGGATCTTGATCGTGTCGGGGCCGGTGGCGTGGATGTCACACTCGACGGTTTCCTGGAGCGCTGGGATTTGAACCGCGACGGGCGCGTTTCCCATGAGGAATTGCCGGTCTGGGTGCGCGAATGATCGCCCGCACGGTGCCTGGCACCGTACAGGCGAACTAACCGAACGGATCGTCGAACACGCTCGAGAGTCGCTGCTCGGATTCGTCGCGCGTGCGCGCGCTCTCGAAGAGCATGCTCGTCACGGAGATCTTGATGCCGTGCGCATCATCGTCGCCTCGATTGGCGTCGAATCCGAAGTAGGCGTCCTCGAGTCCGTAGGCACGGTTGAACACGCGTTGCGCTTGGAATTGGATCGCGCCCGCCAGCGCTTTCTTGTCGATCAGTCCGGCCTTGATCAGCGCGTCGCCGAGCGGACCGGGTTCGCGCGGCAGTTTCATGAAGGCATCGAAGCGCGCTGCGTCGATTGCGCCCTGCGAAATCAATACCTCGCCGAGCAGCCAGCCGCGCTGCGGCGTTTCGTCGCGCGCGAAAATGACGTGGCCGTCGACGAGCTGAATGCGAAATTGCTCTTTGTGGTCCCAGATCCAAAGCGTGCCCGACTTGCGCAGTTGGGCAAGGAAACCCAGCACTTCCGGGATCGCGACCGCGGACGTGTGACCGCTCAACCCCGCGGGGCGCGGCTCGGACGATTCCTCGGGTTCGGGCTCGGCCTGCGCGACTTCCGGTCGGCTTGCCTCCGGCTCTACTTGCGCTTGCGAATCCGCCGAGTCATCGCGCGCGAAGGAGCGCTCTTTCGTGAGCACGTGGACCGCCGACTTCAGGGCCTTGCGGAAGCCGAAGATGCTGCCCGCGCCGGGAGCGAAACCGGGGCCGGCTTCCGTTGGAGCCGAGTCGCCCGTCGCAGCTTCACCCGTGGCCTGTGCGGCCGGCGCGTCGCTCAGCAAGGAGTGGGCTTTCAGTCCTTCGGCGGGCGCGTCCTGCCTACTGCCCGTTGACGAATCGCCAAGTCCGCCGGCGCTCCCCGCAGAGGGATCTCCAGCTGATTCGGGGTACTTGCCTCTCCCGGGGGGACTTGTGTCGCGCATCCTGTCTT
>JAYUOR010000310.1:0-4090 GCA_043760765.1 Planctomycetota bacterium
GCCGTCCTTGTCGAAACGCGGCGCGCGCAAGTCGATGTCGAAGCTCTGCCAGGCGAGCGCGGGCTTGCAGGCGTTCACGCTCGGCGCGCGCAATCCATAGATCGCGGCGCAGTCGCCGGTGCCGGGGACCTTGCCGTAGGAATCGAGCACCTGCACCTCATAGCGGCCCATCAAGTACACGCCGCTGTTGCCGCGCGCTTCGCCTTCGCCAGGATCGTTGGGCACCGCGAACTCGACGTGAATTGTCGCGTCGGAGAATTCGGCGTGCGTCAGAATGTCACCTGAGCCGGGCACCCCTTCGATGTTGCCGTCTTCGTCGCTGAGCCAACCTGCGGCGCTGCCGTCGCGCTTCTCCCAAGCGCGCAGACCGGCCCGACTGCCGGTCACGACGACGGAGTGCGGCGGCGCCTCGGGTTTCCAGTCGCCGCCGTTCACGGCCCACTTCAAACCGCCGAGCAGATGTCCGCGATAACGCGGATCCATCCAGACTTCCGAACGATGGCCGAGCGAGGTGTAGAACACGCGGCCTTCGCCGTACTCGCGACACCACGCGATCGCATAGTTGCCGTCCTTGCGCGCGCCCTTGGAGATGTCGACGCTGGAAGGTTCGAGGCGCAGCAGTTGGCGCAGCGGCGTGGCCACAAAATCGCGGAACTGGTAGATCTCGTCGGTGATCAGGAAACCGCGCTCGAGCGACGCAGTCGCGGGGTGCGCGCCGTCGATCACGTCGACGCGGATCTCCTGGTGCCAGGGATGGCCGTCGAAGGCGCCGCCGATCATGCGTTGATACGGAGCGTACTTGTAGAGCGTGTCCGTGGCGCAATGCATGCCGACAAACGCGCCGCCGTGCAGCATCCAGTCCATGAGCGCGTCGAGATTTTTCGGCTCGATCGGCAATTCGCCTGTCGTGTAGAAGGCGACCGCGCTGACTTCGGACAGCGTCTTCGGGTTGATCTCGGCGCAATCCTGCGTGGCGCGCACGTCGAAGTCGTCCTTGGTGATCGCGATGAACTCGCGCTCGGCCAAGGAGAGTTCGTTCGGCGCCGGCCGATTGACCACGTCGTGTTTGAATCCTGCCGAGTACGTCAGGAAAAGCAGCTTGGGCTTTTGTTTCTGCGCCGCGACGGTTGTCGCCGTCGCCGCAGGCTTCGGATCCTGGCGGATCATCGCCTGCTTGCCTTCGGGAATCCTGACCAGCGTGTAGTACGCCTTCGTGTGCACGAGCGTCTCGTGGGACGACTTGCTCCTCACACCGCCGGCGCTGAGTTCGTGCACGTAACCCTTGCGCAGCGGATCGAGCGCCAGCCTGACCTTGCGCGGGCCGTCCATGACGGCGGCGGTGACCGCCAGCGTCTTCGTGTCCGCCTCGGGCGCGCCGTAGTCGGCGTGGTACTCGTAGTTGTAGCTGACAACGTCGTAGCTCTTCGGATCCGTGGCCGTCGCGGCGTCGACATCCTGCGTGAATTCGAGCTCGAATCCGTTCGACAGCGCGCGCATCGCCAGGATTTCGAACGGCAACACGCCGCGATACACAACGCGCTCGAGCCCGTAGGACTTGCGTCCTAGCGAACCCCAGCCGCGATCGGTCTGACCGACGAACATCGAGCCATCGGGCGCAAAGGCGACGCGATTCGTGCCGGAGTCGAGACCTTCGAGGAACGGAAAACACGCGCCCTGATAGCGGCCGTCTACTTTTTCGAGCGCGACACGCATCACCGTGCAATTCATCTGATCGCCGACGAACAACTGGCCGGCGAACGGACCGAACTTGCCCGCCGTGGCGTCGAGTTCGACGTCGGCCGCCGACTGACCCATCTTGCGGTAAGGGAACCAAACGACCGGATCCGCGCGCGTCGGCCGATCGGTCGGCGTTTTCACGTCGTCGCGCCAGTGCAAGCTCGCCGGATGTCCGTGCCACGCTTTAGGCTCGAGCAGCGCCAGGCGATTCGTCGCCACGTAGTCGCCCTGGTTGTCGACGTAGAACATGTCGCCCTCGGCGTTCATGCCCATGCCGTTGGGCGAGCGCAGGCCGTCGCAGACCGGAATCATTTCGCCGCTCGGCGTGACCTTCACGGCGAAACCGCGCCAAGGAACAATCGACTTGCCGAGTCCGCCGCAGAATCCGACGTTCAGCGTGACCCAGGCGTTGCCTGCGCGGTCGAACTTCGGACCGAAGGCGAACTCGTGATAGTTGCCGCTGACGCCCCAGGCGTCGCAAACGGTTTCATAGCGCTCCGCGACGCCATCTTGATCGGCATCGACCAGGCGCGTCAGTTCGCCGCGCTGCACGACGTAGACCGCTTCGCCGCGCGCTTCCTTGCGCACCGCGGCGCCGAGCACCTCGTGCAGACCCGTGGCGAAAAGGTTGAACTTCGCATGGACGGGAGGCACGGCATAGGCGCCGTCGATCGCGAACACGTCGCCACGGCGCGTGCTGACCAGCGGCCGGCCGTCGGCGAAAAAGGCGAGTCCGCCGACCTCGAGCACGAGTTCCTTGGGCGCCGGAAGCGGCAACACCTGATAGTGCAGCCGCTCGCGCGAAGGCGGAAAATCGCGGTCGAGCGCGTACGAGAGCAGCGCGTCCACATCGCTCGGCAAGCGCTCGGCGGCGTTGAGCTGGAATTGCCAGCCGCCCTCGCGATTGGTGATCTTGACCAAGAGGTGATTCACGCCCTGCTTGAGATCGAGCGTCAGATGTTCCGATTCCGGATCGAGCGAGCGCAGCGCTTCGTTGTCGAGCACGAGCACGCCGTTGAGCCAGACGCGAAGGCCGTCGTCGCTGCCCATGCTCACGGGCAACTTCACGCTCTCGCTGGCCGTGATCGGCGCATAGAGGTAACCGCTGGTGTAGTCGCCGAACTCCGCCCCGGGTCTCGTGTGCAAATCGATGGGCTGTCCTTCGATGCGGCCAAGTTTCGTCCAGCCCACGTCGAGCGCGGACTTGCCGCTGAAGTGCGCCGCGAGGTCCGGCCCGCCGCCGCCTGCGGCCATCTTGGCCAGCTCCGCCTCAGGCGGCTGCGGCGTGGCGAAATCGCCTTTGTGCATGCCCGCGTACGGAAACGGCGCAGCCAACCAGCAAGTGCCGAAGTGCGCCTTCTCTTTCAATAGCACGGCGCGCATCGCATCGACGGTTGCCTCGCGCGTGGCGAGTTTCCTGTACGGCATACCGCCGATCAGCTCCTCCTGAGGAATCGCGACTGCGAACGTGAGCAGCAAAGGAAGGAACATCATGGAATAATCTCCAGCGTAAGGGTGCAGCCCGCTTCCGGCTTCATCAATCGAATCTCGAAGCGCCGTATTCCGTGGTCGCGATTCGAGAAGAGTACGTCGCCGGCTTCGGTGACATAGACGCGATTGTCGCCGGGACCGGTGTTGATCGCGAAAGCCGGCGGCGCCTTGGGCAGCTTGAAATTCCGCAGGATGCGCGGCTTGGGCAACGGCGTGGTGACAACGCGCTCGGTCACGTCCCATTCCTTCCAGCGATACTCGAACGTCGGCACGCCCTCGGCGTCGATCGAATAGCCGCGGAACTTCAGGCCGGCCTGCGCGCCGACTTCGGCGGGCCACTCCACGATCGGCCCGTCGCTGGTTGGCATCGTGAACACCGCGCCGGGCGGAGCCTTCCAAACTCTCGGGCCTTCGCCGCCTGCGTTATCGCCGCCGCGGCCCGTCCAGGCAGCCGAGGCGTCGAGGAAATCGCCGCGCCAGCATTCGGCAAGTCGCACGCTCTCTGCGTCGAAGGCGTAGTGCAGGCCCGAGGGCATGCCGACCGCGATCGCGCGCGCTCCGACGCTTTCCATGAAAGTTCTAAGCACGATCGGACGCGCACCGACGACCAGTTGCAGTCCCTTGCCGTGTTCGATGCCCTCGGGCGCCGGCATGAACTCGCCGAGATTCTGGTAGATCCACAGCGCGTCGAGTTGCTTTTTCAAATCGCCGTCGAGGATCGTGCGACAGGCGCTCTTGCCGCCGCTTTCGAACAAAGGCATTTTCGTGCCCGGTTTGAAGCGATTCGGATCCTGCATGTACGCCGACCACCATTCGTAGCGCAAGCGCTCCGCGAACATGTCGATGCGCGGACCGGGCGTGC
>JAYUOR010000311.1:0-1650 GCA_043760765.1 Planctomycetota bacterium
ATGGATGGGGAAGGGGCGGCGAGGGATGGGACCAACGGACGGCAACTTCGATTACAAACAGTTAACTGGAATGCATGGTCGGCGTGACCACGATGGCACTCGGTGTGCGCGGGCAGCGCTTTGCCAAGGCTTCCGGTGGACCAGCGAAGCCCAGTGCCGGGATGACATCGCTTTTTGCCGGGGTGACATCGCTGTTGCAGCGCCTCGGGTTCGCCGATCTTGAGGCAGTGGTCGAAGCGGAACTCGGCGCAAGGCAGGAAACGTTCACCGCACGGCAATCAGCGCAATGACGAGGTGGGAACTTATCCAAGACCGTTCCAATCGCATCATCTCTGCGTGTGGTCCTTGGTCTAAGGATCCCGAGTGAGAAATATTTGACACTCGATGCGCGATTCTGATTGCTCTTTAAGTCAGCGCCGCTCGATCGTATAACTGTCGTGCAGTTCAACCGGACGGAGGTCGCAGTGATCGTGAAACAGAACGAGAAGCGGAAGCTGATTCTGAACAAAGAAACAATTCGCAACCTGACAATTGTTGAGTTGGAGAATGTCAAGGGAGGAATGCTCCCGGGAGAGAGCAGCATTCAAGTTAGGTGTCCGCATCCCGGCCCTGAGACGGTGCGCCAGTCTGCGTGCTGGCTTCAGAGTTGCTGATGTAAGACGTCGCTGACCGGCGCCTCGCGCGTGACTGCGCGAGGCGCCTCTTGCTTCTAGTTACCTTTTTTCTTCGACAAGTGACCAATGCTTTCCGTTTGCTTCCTGGGGCATCAAGGATGGCTTTTTTCGACTTCGACCACGCACGTGCTGGTCGATCCGCTTCTAAAGGAGTCAATCGGCCACAAAGGCGCAGTTGGCCGTGTCTTCCCTGGTCGGCAGATCGACTTCGACGCATTTCCGCGCATTGACGCAGTGCTTTTCACTCACGAGCACGAGGACCATTTCGACATCCCAAGCATCCTATGTCTCGAGCGCAGTATTCCAACCCTGGTGTCTTCGCGCACTTCATTCGCGGCAAGACAGATCCTGCGAGAACTCGGATTCTCCGTCGAATTGTTCTGCGCGGAAGGGAAGGCGACGATTGGCGACCTTGATTTCTTCTTTTTTCGAGCTGACCACACTCATGCAAACACCGGCGACGAATGGGATGTGCTCCCATTCTTTGTCAAAGATCGGGATGGTTGCGGGAATTTCACCTCAAGCGTCGACCTCCCAAGTGATGGCAGCCTGATTCGGGCCGCACAACGGCTCGCCCTCCGGCCCGGCGTTTGGTGCCTTACGAGCAACGTGATCGATCTCTCTACGCAGACGGCCGGCCTGGTGGGGCTCGCAGTTGGTGACCGCATCGAGTCGTTCGTCTCAAAACATCTTTCGCACCATGACGAATTGAGCAAGTGGTGGGCTCCACCCGCTGCGACAGTGATCGGGGGAACCGGATTCGCCTTCGACGAAGGGCGGTCGTGGCTCAATGCTCATGCATTTCCGGTCGAGCCCTTCTCGCTAACTCGCTCCCTCCAAGCTGCCCGGCCAGATCGAAAGTTTCAGGCTCTTCTCCCGGGGACGGTTCTTCGCATGGGCGCGCCCGGCGAACTGGAGGTGCTCCAGTCCGAATTCGTCTCCGTTCGCGCGGACGAACAGCCGTCTCGCTCCTATA
>JAYUOR010000312.1:0-10955 GCA_043760765.1 Planctomycetota bacterium
GTTCCATCGACAGGTTTTCGCGCACCGTACCGGCGAACAGGAAATCCTCCTGCAAGACCAGGCCAACATGTCGGCGCAGGCTCATCAAGTCGTAGTCGCGCAGGTCGATTCCGTCGATCGTGATCCGGCCGCTGGTCGGGTCGTAGAAGCGCAGCAACAGATTGACCAGCGTTGATTTGCCCGCGCCCGTGGCCCCGACGACGGCAACCGTAGCACCGGGCGGAATCTCGAAGCTGACCTTGGCGAGGACTTCGATGCCCGCGGCGTAGGCGAATGAGACCTCCTCGAAGCGCACGTGACAGGGCGCGTCACCCGACAACTCCACGCGCCGCGCGGCAGTCGGCTCGTGCACGGCCGGCTTGGTGTCGAGCACCGCGAAGATGCGCTCGGCCGAAGCGAAGGCGCTCTGCAACACGTTGTAGCGCTCGCCGAGTTCGCGAACCGGGTTGAGCAGCAGGTTGACGTACAGCCAGAACTGGAAGAACACGCCGTAGGTCAAGATCTTTTCCGCGATCTCGATCCCGCCGACCCAGACCGTCGCGCCCTGGACCGCGTTGACCACGAAGTCGAGCACCGGGAAAAACAGCGCGAACAACAGGATCGTGCGCACGTTTGCTTGCAGGTAGCTCTTCAACAGGCCCGCAAAACGCGCCGAGACGCGCTCCTCGCGGCGGAAAACCTGCACGACGCGGATGCCGCCGAGGACTTCTTGCAAGTATCCGTTCAGGCGCGCCAGTCGCGCACGCACGGTGCGGTGCGCGTCGCGCGCGCCGCCGCGGAAAATCATGCTGACGCCGATGAGCAGCGGCATCATCGCCAGCACGACCAGGGCCAGCTTCCAGTGGATCGCGAACAGAATGCCGACCAGCGCGACGATCTTGATCAGGTCGAAGCCCAGCACCACCAGACCCGAGGTGAACATCTCGTTCAGGTTCTCGACGTCGCTGGTGACGCGCGTGACCAGCGAACCCGTGGGCACACGATCGAAGTAAGCCAGATCGAGCCGCTGCAGGTGCGCGAATAGTTTTGCGCGAATGTCCGTGATCGCCGCCTGACCCGTGCGATTGAGGAACGAGATTTCCAGGTAGCGGAACGAAATCGAGATCGCGGTGACGCCGAGGTAGGCGAGCGCCCACCACCACAGCGAACGGCGCAATTGCTCCGCATCGACCAAGGTGCCCGCTGCCTTGGCGGCGATCGCGCCGTTCACGGGGCCGTCGATCACGCCCCGCAGGAGCCAGGGGCCGAGCAGTTCAAGCGCGAACAGGACCGTGAGCACCGCGAAGGATCCCGCGAACAGCCAACGATGCGCGCTGACCTGGCGGACCAGACGCCAGACCAGCGAGGTGTCCCAACTCTTGGTCGTGACCATCTCGTCGATGTGATCGAGCGTGGTCGCCGGTTTCGCAGCGGTCTTTCGCCCCGCCCCGTCTGCGGGGGCTGCAAGGTCGTCGCGCTTTTGGATCACAGGCCCGAAAGCTCCTCTTGCGCCTGCTGGCGCGCCCAGGTGTCGCGGTACCAACCAGCTTGGGCGAGCAATTCCTCGTGCGTGCCCTGTAGGACCGCGCGGCCCTGTTCCAGCACCACGATGCGATCGGCGTGGCGCACGGTCGACAATCGGTGCGCGCAGATCACCACCGTACGGCCTTCGCCTGCGCTCCTGAGATTCGCCACCAGCTTGGATTCGGTTTCCGTGTCGACCGCGGACAATGCGTCATCGAGGATCAGCACATGCGGCTCGCGTGCCAGGGCGCGCGCGATGCAGGTGCGCTGGCGCTGGCCGCCCGAAAGGGTGACGCCGCGCTCGCCGATCAATTGATCGAAACCCTGCGGAAAGCGCGCGACTTCTTCGCTCAGCATGGCCTGCGCGCACAGGCTCGTCAGGCGCTCGTCGCTCAGCGAGACTTCGGCTCCGAAGCCCACGTTGTCGCGGAACGATTCGGAGAACAGGAAACCGTCCTGGGGCACATAACCCAGCGCACCGCGCAGCGTGGACAGCGAAAGTTCGCGGATCGGCACACCGTCGAGTTCGATCTCGCCTTCGGCTTCGAAGAGCCGCGCCAAGAGATTGATCAGCGTCGTCTTGCCCGCACCGGTCGGACCGACGATGCCCAGCACGCTGCCGGCCGGCACTCGCAGCGAAAGGTCGCTGATCGCCGCGCGCTCCGCGCCTTCGTAGCGGAAGCTCACGTTGCGCAAATCGAGTGCTCCGCACACGCGCGAGAGTTCGCGCGGTGTCGCGCTCTCCACGATCTCCGAGTCCGTGGCGAGCATTTCCTCGATGCGCGCCGCGCTGACACGGGCGCGCGGAAAAATGCCGGCCATCCAACCGACCGCGATGATCGGCCAGAAGACCTTGAAGGTCAGGTCGATGAACTTGAACACATCGCCGGCGGGCAGCTTGCCGTCGATCATCGCCCAGCCGCCGACCAACAGGATGGGAACGAAGGTCAAATCCTTCGCGCCCCAGGTGATCGCGTGCGTGATGCCGCGCGCACGTCCCAGCTCGATCTGGTGGGCCATGGTCTGGCGCGAGACGCGCTCGAAACGCGCGATCTGCTGATCCTCGCGACCATAGCCCTTCACCACGCGGATGCCGGCGAAGTTCTCCTGGGCGCGGCTGGAAATCTCCGCCAGGCTTTCCTGCACCGCCGTCGAGTGGCGATTGAGCCTGGGCGAAAGCAGCTTCATGCCCAGGCCCATGATCGCAAGCGGAACGACCATCGCGAGCGCCAGCGGCGCGTTGAGCGCCAGCAGATAGCCCAGGCTGACGGGAATCATGACCAGCGCGCCGAGCGTGTACATCAGGCCAGGCCCGAGGAACATGCGCACGTTTTCGACATCGCTGGTCAGGCGACTGACCAGATCGCCCGAGCGGCTCTTGTTGTGAAACGTGAAGGAAAGACGCGTCAGTTTGTCGAACAGCGCCTGCTTGAGATCGTTCTCCACGTAGCGCGAGACACACACGATCCACCAGCGCTGCAGGAAGCGGAACAGTCCACGAAAAGCTGCGATCGCGAGCAGCATCCAGAACAGTCCCGCCAGAAAATCCGCCTGGCTTCCGGCGCGCAGCCGGTCGAGCGCGTCGCCGATCAGCTTCGTGATCCAGATATCGCCGAGTGACGACAGCGGCACGCACAGGATGCCTAGCGCCAGCGGACGCCTGTAGCGCAGGAAACGGCGGAAGGATTCGAGGAGCGGACTCAAGCGCGCGCGATCAGCGACTCGACTGATTCCAGGCCGCCGTCACGGCCGTAACACGCTCGACGAGGCGTCCTACTTCCGCTTCGAGGAATGCCTCTCCGCGCCGCGCCGCCGCGCGCAGGGACGGAAGGGTCTCCGCGCTGTAACCGGTCTCGAGGCCCGGGGCCCAGAGCGGATTCTTGTACCAGGGGCGGCCGACGATGCCTTTTTCCTCGGCCAGCGCGGAGTACAGGCGCGGGCCGGGCGTCTGTGCGTTCGCTTCGACGGCCTTGGCCAAATCGTCGAAGGCGAGCGCGAGACGTTCGGAACGGCGCTCGCCGAGCCAGTACTTTTCCAGCGCGCTCTCGCGTCCTGCGCCGCGCACGACTTCCGCCATCGCGCGCGCCGCTTCCGCGTCGTCGAAGCCGCCGTTGTCGGCATCGGCGTAAGTGCCGAGAAGTTGCGCAGCGAATCGTCCGGCGAGTTCGTGGCCGACGAAACCAGGATCGAGGTAGCGCTCGACGATCGCGAAGTCGTCGAACTTCGTGTGGTACTGACCACCGGAGTTGCCGTTGAAACCGAAGTCGATCACGGGCACGGAAAGATGGTGCAGGAACACCGCGAAGTCCGAGCCCGAGCCGGGCAGGTCGAAGGCCGGCGGACGATCCTTGAAGCTCGCGCGCCATTCGCTTCCCAGCGTCGTCTTGCCGCTCGCGTCGGGAATGGTATCGAGCACCTTCAGCAGACTGCCCAGCATGCCCGGTGCTCCCGAAGCGCCGAACTTCGTGCCTCCGACCGCCGTGTCCGCGTTGATGTAGACCAGCGCGTCACGGACCAATCGTTCCGCATTCGCCTCGCCCCATTCGGTCGAGCCGATCAAGCCGAACTCCTCGGCATCCCAGAAGCCCAGCAGCAGCGTGTGCTTCGGTGTCCATCCGGCCTTGACGCGCTCTCCGAGGTGTTGCGCGGCACGCATCAACGCCACCGTGCCCGAGCCTGCGTCGTTGGCACCGCGCACCCACGCGTCGCGGTGGTTGCCGGCAATCACGAGCTTCTTGTCCTGCCCGGGCAGTGTCGCGATCACATTGCGAATCGCGCGCAACTGGCGCGGTGCGTCGACGTTCAGGTCGACCACCAGCGGTCCGGGGCCCAGGCGAGAGCTGGCACTGTCGTCGCTCGCGCCGCTGACTTCCGCAAGCCCGGCGCTCAACAACAAGGCCTCGCGCGCTGGAATCGGAATGCAGGGGATGCGTGGCAGTCCGCGATCGACCTCGGCGGTCGAACTGCGCGCGGCGCGCTCACCCGGGCGAGGCGAGCCGATGCCCGGCGTTGTCGGATCGCCGGGCGCGCGGCCCATCGGAGAAATCGATCCGCGCTGCGCGTCCGTGTCGGGCTTCCACGGCCCGGCGGGCCAGACCGCGCCCTTGCCGGCGCCGTCCTCGGCGGGATCGCTGAACAAGAGCACGCCGGCGCAGCCGAATTCGCTCGCGAGGTCGACCTTGACGCCGCGATAGCTGCCGCCGTAGCGCACCAGCGCGATCGCGCCTTGCAATTCGACACCCAAGGATTTCAGCCGCTCGAAATCCGCGCGCAGTCCGCGGCCGGCGTCGATCACAGGACCGCTAACCTTGCCGCTCGCGGACCAGGCTGAATACGCCGGCACTTCACCCGCGGGGATCGCGTCGGGGTCAAAGCGTTCGTGGCGCTCGGCCAACACGTTGCCCTTTACTCCGTCGGCACGGATCGTGAAGTCGATGGCGCGCAGCATCGAGAGCAGCACCTCGCGCTCGTCGTACTCGACTTTCCAGCCCGCGCGCTCCAAGACGCCGCCGACGAAGCGCGCGGCGCGCAGCGAACCGCTGGTACCGGCGAGCCTGGGTTGCGCGGTCAATTCGAGCAGCAGCTCGCGCGACGGCGGTGCGGCTTCCTGCGCGGGAGCGAACGAGGGCAGTGCGGAGAACAGCGCCGTAACGGCGCACAACTGAAGTCGAAGCATGGGTGTGGCGCGCCCGGACCAGCCGGTTGGGGGAGCGGCCGCACAGTGTAGTGCGGCCCGGGGCCGCTCACTCGAAAGATCGGAACTCGCCGGTGACTTCGGCAATCTTCTCCAGTTGATCCCGGTACCACTTCTCGCCGGGGTACGCGATCCTGTGGATCGTCAGCTTGCGGAATCGATTGAGGTCGGCGAGCTCCAAGGTCACCCGGTTCCCGTGCAACGGACATTTTCCGGCCTTCCGGGTACGGCCCCGGACCTTGCCTCGAAGCCGCGGAGTTCAGCCGGCCCGGAGGTTCTCGATGAAGAACTCCATCATCCGATCCGTCGAGATGCCCGAGTGTCCCTGGTCGGGGCCGACCTGCAGGTCGAAGCTCTTGCCCTCCGCCTGCAGCGCCTTGACCAACTGCAGCGTATTGTTCGGGTGCACATTGTTGTCCGCGGTGCCGTAGTAGAGCATCAGCCGTCCGCTCGATTGTTTGGCGTACGTCATCGCGCTGCCTGCGTCGTAACCGGCCTTGTTCTCCTGCGGCGTCCACATGTAGCGCTCGGTGTAAATCGTGTCGTAGTGGCGCCAATCGGTCACGGCCGAGGATGCGCAGGCCGCGTGAAAGACTTCGGGGTGACGCAGCAGGCACAGGGCGGACGCGTAGCCGCCGTAGGAAGTGCCGAAGATTCCGACGCGTGCCTTGTCGAGGTAGGGCCGAGTCCACAGCGACTTCACGCCTTCGGCCAGGTCGTCGATCTCGACCACGCCGAGCTTCTGGTAGATCGCGTCGAGGAAGCGCTTGCCGCGGCCGGCCGCGCTGCGTGAGTCGAGCTTGGCGACCAGAAATCCGTATTCGGTCAATGAACTCGGCGTCGAGAAGCTCTCGCTGGCGCCGTTCGTCGCCGGGCCGCCGTAGATGTCCACCAGGAGCGGGTACTTCTTCGCCGGATCGAAATCCGACGGGAAATGAAGCATGCCGAACAGTTCGGTCGTTCCGTCGGCGGCCTTGTAGCGGAACATTTCCACGCGCTTGAGGCCGAGCTGATCGAACTTCGAAGTGTCGCTGGTGGCGAGTTCCTTCACCAGTTTGCCTTCGGCGTCCATCAGGCGCGTCACGGCCGGCGTGTCGTGCGTCTGGCAGACGTCGATGAAGAACTTGCCGTCCGGTGAAAGGTCGACGCGGTGATTCAGTGCAGGATCGGTCAGGCGCCGATCGTTCTTGCCGTCGAGCGAGACCTTGTGCAGCTGCAATTTCATGTGGTTGTCGCCGTCACGCGCCATGTAGTAGAGCAGGCCCTTTTTCTCGTCGAGCTTGACGATGTTCGCGACTTCGAACTCATGCTTCGTCAGCGTTGCGAGCAGTTTTCCGCTGAGTTCATAGAGGTAGAAATTCCGCCAGCCCGTGCGCTCGGAAATCCAGATAAAGCGCTTGCCGTCCTCGAGGAACTTGCATTCGGGCGCATTCTCCGTCCAGCTTTGCAGCCACTCCTCGCGCACGATCACGCGGCACTTGCCGCTGGAGGGATTGGCAGCGCAGAACTCCATCACGTTCTGGCGGCGATTCGTGCGGTTGAAAAGCAGTTCACTGCCGTCGTGCGACCAGGACACGTTGTAGGCGTAGTGACCAAGCACCGCGTCGTCGAAGGGTTTGCCGTCGCGGATGTCGACCGTCATGGTCTTCTTCGAGGCAATGTCGTAGATCAGGATTTCTTCGATCGGGTTGGGCGCGCCGGCCTTGGGGTAGGCCTCGATGTCCATGCGGCTCTGGATCTTGGTCTGATCGAGTTCGAGGAAGTAATCCGGCGTCGGGCCCTCGTCGAACCGATAGAAGGCGATCTTCTTGCTGTCGGGCGACCACCACATCGCCGTGTTCTGATTGAGTTCCTCGCCGTAGACCCACGAGGCCGTGGCGTACTTCACGCGTGTCTTTTCGTCGCCTTCGGTCGTGACCGCGAGCTCCTTCGCGCCCTCGCTTTCCTTGATCCACAGATCGCGATCGCGGCAGACGGCCTCGAGTTTGCCGTCGGGCGAGAAGGCCTGACTGAATTGCCGGCCGCGTTCCGGTCCAGCCGCGCGCCGGCGCGGTTTGTCGTTTGCCTCCGGCTTGGGGTCTTCCTTCACTTCGGGCGCTTCGGCCACGGATCCCTTCGCGAGATCGAAGCGCCATTTCTTGTCGTCGCGGCTGAAATCGAAGCCGCTGCCGTCGTCGAGCCACTTGACGGAGAGCGAACCGGACTTGACCGAGCCCGAGATCTTCTTGCCGACTTCCTGGTAGCGCTCGTAGCCCGGCATGCTCTTCAGGCGATCCTGGGCGAGCGCGCTCGCCGGCGCGAGGCCAAGAGTCGCGCCTAGGAGCAGTGCAAAGTTGCGGGTGGATTCCATGTGGGACATGAACTGCATCGGTCCGACTCCAATCGTGGGGGCCAGGGGGGTGACTCTGCTCAGAAGCGTTCGAGCGCGCGTGTCGACATCGGCACGTTGCGCATGATCTTGCGAATCGGGGCTGCTTGTCCCTCGACGAGCGCAGCATCGAAGAAATTCCAGTGCACGAGACCGTCGTCGCTTTCGGGCTCGAGCAAGTAGGCGGCCAGGCGTCCGAGCGGCTGCGCAAGCCGCACGACGATCGTTCCAGCGGGCAGTGTCGCGGCCGCGCTGACGTACTTGCCTTCGAGCCTGACTTCGTTGTGGGCCTGGAAAGCGCGCGCGGACTTCGTCGCATGTTCGACGATGAAACTGGCCGTTTCCGTGGTCAATGGCGCGCTTAGTTCTTCGACCAGGATGCCGTGCTGCACGAGTTTCGCGACGATCGCGCGCATGCTCTCGTTGTGCGCCAGCACGTAGGTCCGCGCCATTGGCACGCTGCGCGTCGGCGCAAAGTAGCCAAAGTCGAGCATCGGGACCGTCGTGAACTTGTCCGAGACCATGACCGTCATCGGCTGCTGGTTGCGCGGATTGACCTCATGGGTCACCTCGCCGACGAGCAGCGGCACTTTTTCGGGCAGCGCGCGCGCTTCGTATTGCACGCCGAGCAAGAGTTCCCCGTCGCCCTGCGCACTCTTCACGAACTCGCGATCGAGACCCGCAGTAAGTTCATGCAGCACCAATCCATTCAATGCGGACCAACGCAGGATTTCTTCGACGAAACCTTCGGTGACGGCGATGCGCTGCTCGTAGTTGAGATAGCTGTAGGCCTCCGACAGGATCGCGACGCGATTGCGCAGGGCGCCGTAGTTCTGGCCGATGCGCGGGCGATGGTCGAAAGCCCGCCAAGTGCGCGTTTCCGCTTCGCCCGGACCCGGCGTCTTGCCTTCGAAGTTGCCGTAGTAATAGGTGCGGAAAGCGTGTTTCGCGAGCATCGCGTCCGCAAGCGCAGGCATCAGAGTCTTGCGCTGGAAATCGAGCAGCTTCGCATCGAACGAGAGGTTGACCGGCGTCGAGTAGGTCAGGTGATAGCCGTGGTACGAGCCGTTGGTCGTGTGCAGATCGACGATCACGTCGGGATCCCAGTCGTTGAACAACGCCACGAGCGCGCGCGCTTCCGCGGAGTCGAGCTTCATGTAGTCGCGATTGAGGTCGAGCCCTTTTTCGTTCTCGCGCCGGCCGACACCGGCGATCGGACCGTACTGCTCGGTGCGATTCATGACGTCGATCGCTTCGTTGCCGTCGACGTTGTAATCGGGCGCGATCATGACCACGAGCTTGTCGAGCAGCGGTCGCAGATCGCCGAGCGTCAAACGGCGCATCAGGTTCTGCACGGCCTCTTTGCCTTCGACTTCGCCGGCGTGGATGTTGGCCTGCACGAAGACGATCGGCCGAGCGAGCGCGCGCACTTCGCGCGGCTGACTGACCGGCGGATTGGAGAGCAGCGCGAGCACCAGCGGCCGGCCCTGCTCGGAACTGCCGAAGGTTCGCACTCGCAAAAGGTCCGTGCGTGCACCGAGCGCAACTAGGAAGGCGTCAACATCGGCCTGTCGACTGGTCTCGGCGAATTGCGTGCGCTCCGGCCGCGTCTTGAGCGCGTCGTCGATCTTCGCAGCTGTCGGAGCTTGGGGCGCGGCCAGAAGCGAACAGGCCACGATCATCGATACGAGTACGCTGGGCATCAGGCCGGGAGCGTAACAATCGTGGCCGCCAGCGGCGGTCCGGACGCCTCGTGCCGGGGCCTCTTGTATGCCTTTTGCCCAAATGAAACCGGATTCCACCAACGGCGCGGCCCCGTGCGGATAGAGAAGGGGCGATGGAACGTCCATTGCCGATCGAGCCCGAGGAATTGCTGAGGCATGCGCACTGGATGCGCTCGCTGGCGCAGAGCCTGGTCAACGACGCGTCCTCGGCCGACGACGTCGTGCAGGAATCCATGGCCGCGGCGCTGCGACGTCCGCCCAAGGCGGGGCCGACGCTGCGCGCCTGGCTTGCGCGGGTCGTGCGCAACGTCGCCTCGAACTTCAGGCGCGGCGAACAACGGCTGGTCGAGCGTCATCGCGCGCGGGGCGCCGATGAAGGCTCGATCGATCCGTCGGCGACGATCGAACGACTCGACACGCAGCGACTGATCGTCGACCTGGTGCGCGAACTCGACGAGCCCGCGCGCTCGACGATCGTGATGTGTTACTTCGAAGGCTTGACCAGCGTCGAAGTCGGCCGGCGCATGGGCGTGAGCGACGCCACGGTGCGCTGGCGATTGCAGAAGGCGCTCGACGAACTTCGCACGCGGCTGCAGCGCAAATGCGGCTCGCGCGACGCGTGTTGCGCGCTGCTAGTTCCGTTCACGCATTCATTCAAAATTGGTGCCACCACAGCCGCCACAGCAGGAGCGTTAACTATGGGAGCGATGTCGAAAGTTGTGGTAGCCGCAGTGTCGTTGTCGATCGTCGGCGCGGGCCTGTGGTTCGCGCTGCATCGCGAAGAGCCTGGCGTTCGCACAGCGGAGGCGGCCGCGCCGGCGCTGAAGGAGCACGGAAAACTGATCGAGCCCGTCGCGCCTGAAGTGGTCGAACGCGAGGTGCTCGCTCCTCCTGCGCAGTCTGCATCAGCTTCAGCAAGCTCCGATTCGACCGCGAAAGTCGCTGAGCTGTCCGTCCCAGGATCGAACGCGGTTGTGCGCGCGCGGTTCGTCGACTCGAATGGTCAACCCTGGGCTCGAGTCGCTTTTCGCGTGGCCGAAGAGAGAGGCTGGCCCGTGGCGGACGAGGAAAAGTGGCCGAGCACTTCGAGCGAAGCCGATGGGCGCGCGGAACTCAAGTTGGCGATCCCGGAGAACTATCGCGACCCCAACTTCCAATTCATCGCCACGCGTCCAGGTTGCGCGACGCACACGATGCGCGTTGCACTGGTCCTCGGAAGTGTCGTCGACCTCGGCGATGTCGTGATCGAACGCGAAGCGCGTGTTCTGGGCAAGGTGTACGACGCACAGGGGAACGGATTGAGCGATGTGACCGTCGGACTCTTGCAGAGTGATCCAGGTGAGCAGGATCCCGCCAACCTGCGCCGCAGTGGACCGTGGGAGTTCGACCGGATGATCATCGTTACGCACTCGGATGCGCGCGGCGCTTTCGAGCTGGGCGCGATTCCCGCGGGCAAGTGGCAGCTGTGGGGCCATCGCGAGGGGCTAGGCTACGGCGCCAGCGAATTCTTGGAGGTGAAAGCGGGGGAGGTCAAGGAAGGCGTCGACTTCGAAGTCCCCGCGCTTCTGCCGACGGACACGATCAGCGGAGTGGTTCTCGCTCCCGACGGGACGCCGGCTTCACAAGCGTTCGTTTCCTTCCGCTTTGAGTCGCGCGGCGGTTCAGG
>JAYUOR010000313.1:0-10921 GCA_043760765.1 Planctomycetota bacterium
AGCGGCCTGCCTGGCCGCTGAGCACCATTTTCCGAGCGCGACGCGGCATCGCCGAAGCGCGCTCGGCCGCAGCAGGGACTTTTTCAACGGGCTGCTAGACTGCAGCCGCTCGAAAACTCCCTACCCTCGCTCGGAGGATTGCCATGCAGACTGGGCTCGCCCGTGTGTTCCTAGTGGTCGCGTTGTGCGCCGGCATCGGTGCCGCCCAAAAGCCGGTTGCGAGTACTCCCACCGATGCGGACGGCGAAATTGCAGCGCTCGTGCGCGAGCAAGAATCAAGCAGCCTCGGCTATGTCGAGAAGTACGCGCAGTGGAAACCGCGCTTCGAGGCCTTCGCGGCCGCCCATCGCGGCAGCGAGGCGGAGCTGACCGCACAACTGTGGCTGCTCCAGCAAACGTGGTGGCTGAAGGAAAAGGGCGAGATGGAGAAGACGTCGGGGCCGCTGGTCGACGATCTCCTGGTGCGCTTTCCGAAGTCCATGCAACTCGCGAAGATTCCCGAGATCGCCTACGTCTTCGACAAAAAGAAGAAGCCCGCGCTTTTCGAAGCACTGCTCGCCTCGCCGCACGCGCCCGTGCAAGCCGCCGCGCACCTCGGATTCGCCAAACTCAACCCGCCACAACCGGCTTGGCGCGAAAAGGGCGAGCACGATGCGCAGAAAGAACACCCGCACCTATACGCGCTGCAAGCGAAGTTCGCGGACGAACCGTACTTGTTCACCACCTACGGCGCGATCGCTGAGTCGATGCTGAATCCGCTGACACCGGCGCAACTCGTCGTCGGCGTCGCGGCGCCGGAAATCAGCGGGATCGACCAAGACGGCAAGCCGATGAAGCTGTCCGACTTCCGCGGCAAAGTGGTCGTGCTCGATTTCTGGGGAAGTTGGTGAGGCCCCTGCCGGGCCATGTACCCGCACGAGCGGTCGCTCGTGAAAGACAATGATTCGAGTGTGTTCGCGATTGTCGGCGTCAACAGCGACAAATCGCTCGAAATCCTGCGCGAGGAGAACAAGAAGGAATCGCTGACCTGGCCGTCCTTTTTCGACGGCGGCGGCACCAGCGGCCCGATCGCCACGCGCTGGGGCGTGCGTGGCTGGCCGACGGTCTACGTGATCGACCACAAGGGCGTGATCCGCGACACCGGCCGAGGCAACCTCGACAAAGTCATTCCCGCGCTGGTCGCGGAGGCGAAACGCGACGGCGAAGCGGCGAAAGCCAAAGACGCGCGCTGATCACGCCGTAACCTGCGCACGACTGCGCTACTTCGCCTTGCCCTGGGCCGCGACCGCGGCCTGCGCGGAGGCGAGTTCCGCTTCCGTCGCCAAATAGCGGTGACTGCGCGGCGAGAGGTCGTCGTTCAATTCGTAGACCAGCGGCATGCCGGTCGGGATGTTGAGCGCAACGATCGCTTCTTCGCTCATCCTGTCGAGGTGCTTGACCAGCGCGCGAATCGAGTTGCCGTGGGCCGCAACGAGCACTGTCTTGTTCGCGCGCAACGACGGCGCGATCGAAGCTTGCCAGTAGGGCAGGAAACGCGCGACGGTGTCCTTGAGCGACTCGGCCAACGGCCGCTCGGCCGCGCTCAGGTCCGCGTAGCGCTTGTCGCGCGCCGGATTCGCGGCATCGTCCGCGGCAAACGGCGGCGGAGGAATGTCGTAGCTGCGCCGCCAGATCAAGACCTGCGCCTCGCCGTGGCGCGCGGCGATTTCGGCCTTGTTCAGACCCGTGAGCGCGCCGTAGTGCCGCTCGTTGAGCCGCCAACTACGCATCTGGGGAATCCACATGCGATCGAGCTCTTCCAGCGCCAGCCAGCAGGTCTTGATCGCGCGTTTGAGCAGCGAAGTGTGCGCCTCGTCGATCTCGATGCCCGCCTGGCGGATGCGCTCGCCGGCGGAAATCGCCTCGGCCTGCCCGCGCGTCGAGAGCGGCACATCGACCCAGCCCGTGAAACGGTTTTCCTTGTTCCAGGTACTTTCGCCGTGGCGCAACAGAATCAAAGTTCGCATGCGGTTCTTTCAGGGTGCGCGACTGTCGCGCGAACGGGAGTCTACTGCTGGGCCTCGAGCGCGGCTTCGATCGAGTCGGCGAGCAGCTTCGCGCGCGCGCGCATCGCTTCACTGCTCTGCATGCGCGCGGCGGCGAACCCGGCGTCCTTGATCGAACGCGCGTTGATGCGCACGTTCAGGAAGGCGCCCTCAAGTGCGGTCTGGAAGCAACGCGCGCCCACGCCGCAGTCGCTGGCCAGATTCGAGTTCAGCTTGGCCGCCAGCGGCGCCGCGATCTCGAGGCCGGCCAGCGCGAGTTGCATCGTCTCGAAGGGCACCTCGAGCGCGCCCTTCATCGCGGCCTGGATCGCGGCGCCGCGCGCAGCCTTCTCGGCGTCGGTCGATTTGGGCAAACCGAAGGCGGCCGTCACGGCGTCATAGGAGGCCGCGTCGCGATCGACCAATGCCAGGGCTCGCGGACGCAGCTCGTCCAGACTCGCCGCGGCATGGGCCATCGAAGCCTCGACGGCTGCGTACTTCTCCCCCGCCGTGAAGCGACAGGCCATCCCGATCAACGCGGCTCCGCTCGCTGCCAGATAGGCGGCCACACTTCCACCGCCAGGCGTCGCCGTGCGCGCTGCCAACGCGTCCGTGAATTCCCTGAGGGATCGATCGATCAGCGCTGAAGTCGGGGGCATCTTCTGAGTCCGGGTCCTTGGGGCGCGGGATTCTACGGTGCGCTCGCCGGCACAACGATGCGGGGCAGTGGGGGCCCGAGCTCGCCCAGGGTCAACTTCGCCGTTGCACGAGCCGCAGCCGCCACGTGAGGCGGGCTCCGACCGCACCGCCGAAGGCACCCATCGAAGCCTCCGATGCGCTGGTGTCCCGATCTTCCAGCGTCCCTAAGTCTAATTTTTACAATCATTTACGGTGTCCAACCAGGAAGGTCTTGGGGTAGGCACGGCTCTTGACTACTTTTGGGCCATGCCTTGCGGGCGCCGCGCGCCTTGCCTTGGCGCCACCTTTGCCCGGAGACGCGAGCTGACCACCATCGGCACACGGCCAACGCTCGATTTCATGTGTTCCCAGGCCGCGCCCAATCGCGCAGCAGTGGAAGCACAGGCGTTGCGCATGGATCTGTGCCCTGGATTTTCGCGCAAGCCGTGGCTGCAACGGAGCAGCCGATCTTGAAGATCGCCTTCGTCACACCTGAACTCGATCCGTTGGTGCGCAAGACACCGCTGGCGGAACTGTCCCGCGTCCTGCCGCGGGCACTGAAAGAGACCGGGAACGACGTCCGGATCTTCCTGCCCTATTCGCAGGCGATCGACTTGAGCTCGGTCCCCGCTCTCGAACCGATTGGCGTGGTCTCAGTCACGAGTGGCGAGCCGGCGACCTTCTCGATCCATCGCACCACGCTGGACGGCATGATCGTCTACCTTTTCGGTCACCCGACGCTGTTCAGGGACCGGCAGCCGTACGGCAATGACGAGGGCCCCTATCGGGACAACGGCCGGCGCTATGCCGCCTTCTCGCGCGCCGTTCTGGCCAGCCTGCCGATCGTCGACTTCGCCCCCGACATCCTGCACTGCGTCGATTGGACAACGGGTTTGATCCCGGTCCTGCGCGAGCTCGAGTACGCCGAGAGCCAGCCGGACCACCCGGCTTCGCGCGCGGGCGTCTACTTCCACATTACGAACCTGGCCATGCAGGGCAGCTTCGAGCGCGACCTGCTGGCGCAGATCGGTGTGCCGCTCAGTCTTTTCCAGCGCGTCGACGGCATCGAACTCGGCGGCAAGGTCAATTTCCTCAAGGCCGGCTGTGAGTTCGCGACGATCCTGGGCACGAATTCCATCGGTCACGCTCGCCGCATCCAGGAGCAGGACCGGGGCTACGGCCTCGAAGAGACGTTCCGGAGGCGCACGAAGGAACTGATCGGGATCCCGACCGGCGTCGACTACCAGGCTTGGAATCCGCAGACGGACACGCTGCTGGCCCAGACCTACGGTGCCGAAGACAAGAACCTCAACGGCAAGAAACGCTGCAAGACCGCGCTGCAGCAGCAGTTGTCGCTGGAGAAGGCACCGCGTTCGCCGCTGATCGCACTGCTCGGCCGCTTCGACACGGACAACGGTTTCGACCTGGTCGCCGAGCAGCTGACTTCGATCCTCGAGCACGGTTTCGAAGTCGTACTGATGGGCGCCGGCCGCCCGGACATGCACGAGCGCCTGAAGACGATGGAGACCTCATTCGCCGGCCGCTGCCGGCTGATCGAGGGTTACTACGCCAACTCAGCCCACGCGATCCTCGGCGCGGCGGACCTGCTGCTGTTCCCCTCGCACTATGCCGCGGGCAGCGCCCTGTGCGCGATCGCGATGCGCTATGGCGTGGTGCCGATCGTCTATGGCGGCAGCGGACTGGAGGATTACGTTCAGGATCTCGGCGCAGACCCGCGCACTGGAACCGGCTTCCACTTCAAGAGCTACACCGGCGAGGGCCTGCTCGCCGGCATCGATGAAGCCCGCAAGCTCTACAAGGATCAGGCCGGCTGGAATACCCTGGTCCGTCGTTGCCTGAAGCAGGACTTTTCCTGGCAGGCGACCGCGGGCGAGTACGTCAAGGCGTACCGCCGGGTGACGCGCCGCACGCGTCCGCGCGAAAAGAGCGCGTAGATTTCCTCAGTCCAGAGTCCGACGGAGTCATCGTTTGCAAGTCTCGACGCAAGAGCGCTGGGTCGGAATCGACATCGGCGGCACAGCGGTGAAAGCCGGCGCCATGTTGGCTGACGGAACAGTGATCGAGGAAGTCAGCTTCGATCCCGGCTACGCGAAGGGGGCGGCCCACGCCTTGGACATGATCACGAGCACCGCGAAGCGCCTCGGCGCGACCCGGGCGCTCGGTGTCGGTGTTCCCGGACAATTGCGGCGCGCCGACGGCGTCGTCGTCGACAGCCCGAACATCCCGAGCTTCAAGGGCCTTCACTTGCGCGCGGAACTTGCGCAGCGCATGGGCCTTTCCCCGGAAAATGTGATCGTCGAGAACGACGCCAACGCGGCGGCCCTGGGCGAGCAGTGGCTCGGCGGCGCGCGCGGCAGTCAAGACGTGTTGATGGTGACGCTCGGGACCGGGATCGGCGGCGGACTGATCCTGCACGGCAAGCTCTACGCCGGCATGGGCATGGCCGGTGAGGTTGGACACGTGGTCGTCGACCCCAATGGCCCGGCCTGCGGCTGCGGCGCCCGCGGTTGCGTCGAACAGTTCTCCTCCGCTACGGCGGCCAAGCGCCGCGCGATCGCAGCGGGTCTGCCCAAGGGCGCGCCCGGCGACCTGAAACTGCTCGCGGCGCGCGCGCGCGAAGGCAACGCGCCCGAAAAGCAACTGCTGTTCGAGATCGGACGCGATCTCGGTCGCGGACTCGGACCTGTGATCTGCATGCTCGACATCCAGGCCTTCGTGTTCGGCGGCGGATTTTCGGCGGCGCTCGATACGCTCGACGCTGGTATTCGCGTCGGCGCGGACGAACGCAGTTACGGCGGACGCGGACCCAAACTGCGTTTGATGCAGGCCCAGCTCGGCCCTTCGGCCGGATGGATCGGAGCTGCACGGCCGACCGTACCCGGGCAGCGCGCTTGAAACTCAGGGCGCGGAATACTGCGCGTCCGCCTCAGTAACCGCCTCCCCAGTCCCAGATCGCGCGGCCGATCGCAAGTCTCCTTCCCCGACGTCCGCGTCCCATGCCCTCCAGCGAAACCTCCATCCAGGTCGAAGGCCTCTCGAAGACCTATTCGAAGCGCCTGTTCAAGAAGGGATTTCGCGCCCTCGACAACGTCAGCATCGAAGTCGGCCGCGGCAGCGTGTTCGGCCTGCTCGGACCCAACGGCGCCGGCAAGACCACGCTGATCAAGATCCTGCTCGGCCTCGTGCGCGGCTTCGAAGGCAAGGCCTCGCTTTTCGGCGAACCCGCGGGCAGCGTCGCCTCGCGCCGGCGCGTGGGCTATCTGCCCGAAGCTCACCGTCTGCCGACGTACTTGACCGGGCGTCAGGTGATGGAACTGTTCGGCCAAATGTGCGGCCGCGACGTCCATTTCCTGCGCGAGCGCATCCCCACGCTGCTCGAAAAGGTCGGCATGTCGAAGGACGCCGACCGCAAGATGCGCGAATACTCCAAAGGCATGATGCAGCGCATCGGACTTGCGCAGGCGCTGATCCACGAGCCGGAGTTGATCTTCCTCGACGAACCGACCGACGGCGTCGATCCGATCGGCCGCGCCGCGATCCGCGAGGTCGTCATGGACCTGAAATCGCGCGGGGTCACGATCTTCATCAACTCTCACCTGTTGATGGAAGTCGAACTGATGTGCGATCGCGTCGTGATCATGGATCATGGAAAAATCCTGCGCGCGGGCTCGATCGAAGAATTGACGCCGCGCACCGGCGTGGCCGAGTTCACGATCCCGATGCCCAATCCGTCGGTCGAGGCACTGCTCGCGGGCCTCGGTCGCGACTTCGCCTTCACCGAGCGCGGCTTCGACATCGCGGTGACCGAGATCGAACTCGATCAATGCGTCGATCGCCTGCGCGGCGCGGGAATCTCGATCCGCGGGATCCTCTCGCGGCGCTTGAACCTGGAGCAAGCCTTCATCGGCCTGGTCAAGAGGGAGGGCTGGAAGTGAGCGAAACCACCAAAGCCCTGTTCAAGGACGCGCTGTATCAGGTCCTCGACAACAAGGTCTTCAGGCTGCTCGCGATCCTGATCCTTTTCCTGGTCCTGCCGACCTTCCTGATTGCGGCGAAGCCGGATGCGCTGGTGATCCTGTTCGGCTGGAAGGAATACAACTACGTCGACGTCCTCTCGACGTTCTCGATCCCCTACCCCGGTGTTTCCGAGGACGCAGCCGCGAAACTGATCCAGAGCACGCAGACACTTCTGGTCGATCAGATCGGCGGCACGTTCGGTTTGATCTTCGCGATCGCGGCCACGGCCTTCTTCGTGCCGCGCATGGTCGAGAAGGGCGCGGCGGACACGATTTTCTCGAAGCCGGTTTCGCGTTGGGCGCTTTTCTTCTCGCGCTACATCGCGGGATTGCTGTTCGTCGCGATCCTGACTTCGGTGCTCGTGCTTGGCATGCACCTTGGCCTGTTGCTCAACTCGGGCTACAGCGATGTCGGCTTCTTGTGGTCGATTCCGGTGATGATCTACAAGTACGCGGTGCTGCACGCGTTCTCGCTGTTGATCGCCGTCTGGACGCGCAGTTCGGTGGCCGCGATCCTGACAACCTTGATGTTCTTCGCCTTCAACGGCTGCGTGCACACCGGCTGGCAGATCAAGGAGTGGCAACAGACGCGACACAAGATCGAGATCTCCGCCGGCGAAGCCACCGAGGGCGACGATCCAAGCACGCTGATGAACGGCATGCTGGCCACCCTGGACGTGCTGCACTACACGCTGCCCAAGACCAGCGACGCGGTCGTGATTTCGCAGAGCCTGCGCCGGGCCATCGCCGAGCGTGGGCTCGCCTTCAAGGACGAAAAGAGCGGGCTGAAGATCAACGTTGCGCCGAAGGGTTTCGAGTCGCAGAGCGTGGGCGACAGCGACCTGCCGACCCTCGCGATCTGGACCCAGCCGAAAGGCCCGGGAAAAATCACGCTGAAGCGCTGGGGCTACCGCGAGCGCAGGCGGCGCGAAGCGGTGAAGGAGCTAGACGCCAAGCTCGCCGACATGGGGATCAAGGAGGTCAGGAAGGAAGACGACCGCATGCTCGGCAACGACGCGCAGCAGCGACGTTGGAGCGAGCCGCGCGGGGAGCAATCGATCGATCGCGAGACCTTGTTCTTCAACGGCACCGGATATCTGTACTCGCTCGAGTTCGAATTGCCTGAGGGCTATCGCGGGGATCAGGATCACAACGAGGAATTGCGCGAATTCCAGTTCAGCTTCAACCAAGAGGGCGGCAACCCCAACAGCCCCGACAAGTTCTTCCAGGTCCAGGCCTCATGGACCGCCGAGCTCAAGTACAACCTGTGGTTCTCGGTCGGCTCGACGCTGGCGTTCATCGCGCTGCTGCTCGGATTGGCGAACTGGAAGTTGTCGCGCATCGACTTCTGATCGAGTGCCGGCTCGCTAGAATGCCGCGATGGCACTGTCGAGCGCGGCACGCAAGGAACTCTCGCAAATTCTCGGGGTCCGCGGTGTCGTCGATACGCCCGCGGGACGGCTCGCCTACGAGTCCGACGGACTGGCGCTGATCCACCAGACGCCGGAGCTCGTGCTCCTGCCGCGCAACACCGACGAATGCGCGCGCGCCATGCGCGTGCTAGCGCAGGAAAATACTCCGGTCGTCGGCCGCGGCGCGGGCACCGGTCTCTCCGGCGGAGCGACGCCGGTCGCCGGCGGCGTGATCGTCGGCATGGCGCGCATGCGCGACGTGCTCGAACTCAACGTCGAAAATCGTTACGCGCGCGTGCAGGCCGGCGTGGTCAACGTCGACTTGACGGCGATGTGCGCGAAACACGGGCTCTTCTATGCGCCCGATCCCTCCAGCCAGCAGGCCTGCACGATCGGCGGCAACGTCGCGGAAAATTCCGGCGGTCCGCACTGCTTCAAGTATGGCGCGACGACGCGCCACGTGCTGGGACTCGTGATCGTGCGCGCGGACGGCGAGATCCTCGACCTGTCCATGCCGCGCCTCGAGCCCGACGGCCTCGACCTGGTCGGCTTGTTCGTCGGCAGTGAGGGCACGTTCGGGATCGCGACCGAAGTCACCGTGCGATTGATGAAGAAGCCGGCGGCCATCGAAACGCTGCTCGCGGTCTTCCCGTCGCTCGACGGAGCCTGCGACGCAACCTCCGATCTGATCGCTGCGCGCATCGAGCCTTCGGCGATCGAGATCCTCGACAAGCTGACGATCGAAGCCGTCGAAGCGAGTGTCTTCCGCGCCGGATATCCCAAGGATGCCGAAGCCGTCTTGCTGGTCGAAGCCGAAGGCAGCGAAACCGAAGTCAGCACAACCGTGCGCGACGTCACGCGCATCGCGCGCGCGCACGGTGCGATCGAAGTGCGCAGCGCGCGCAGCGAGAGCGAACGCAAGAAACTGTGGGCCGGCCGCAAGGGCGCTTTCGGCGCCATGGGCCGCATCGCGCCCGATCTCTACGTGGCCGATGTGTGCGTCCCGCGCACGAAGTTGAAGGAACTCGTGGCCCAGACGACACGCATCGCGCGCGAGAAGGGCCTTAAACTCTCCAATGTCTTCCACGCCGGCGACGGCAATCTGCACCCGAACATCTCCTACGACCGGCGCAATCAGGGCGAGGTCGAACGCGTGCTGGCCGCCGGCCGCGAGATCATGACCCTATGCGTCGCCGCTGGCGGATCGCTGACCGGCGAACACGGCGTGGGCCTCGAAAAGCGCGAGGAAATGTGCCTGGTCTTCGACGACGACGATCTGGCCGCGATGAAGAGCGTGCGCGAGGCCTGGGATCCGACGCGCCGACTGAATCCCGGAAAACTGCTTCCGATCCACGCCTGCCGCGAGGCACGCGCGGCATTGGCGCCGGGGAGACACGACAGCCGATGAACGAACAGGTCGTACGCGAACTCGAGCACAGCTTCGGCCGCGAGAACGTCACGCTTTCGCGTGCGCGCTTCGACGGTCCGGCCATTCCCACGCTCGCGCCTAGATCCAGTGACGAATTTTGCGAAGCGCTGCGCCTCGCGCACCGCAAGGGCTGGACGATCGTGCCGACGGGACTTGGCTCCAAGCTGTCATGGACACGGGCACCCAAGCAGGCCGACTTTCTGCTCTCGACCTGGGCATTCGCCGGTGTGATCGCCTACGAACCCGGCGACGGAACTCTGACGGCGCGCGCGGGCTCGACCATGGCCGAGCTCGCGACACGCGTGGCGAGCGGCGGACACACCTGGACTCCCGATGTGCCCAGACCGCGTCAAGCGACGCTCGGCGGAGTCATCGCCGCGGCGCAGTGCGGCTCCGATCGCCTGCGTTATGGATCCGTGCGCGAGCACGTGCTCGGCCTTGAGGTGCTGCTCGGCGACGGCACGGCTGCGAAGAGCGGCGGCCGGCTGGTGAAAAACGTCACGGGCTACGACCTGCATCGGCTCTTCGCCGGTTCGCACGGAACGCTGTGCCTGATCCTCGAAGCGACGCTGCGCCTCTTCCCTTTGCCGGAGGAAGATTGCCTGCTTATGGTTGACGCCACGAATCGCGCGCAGATGTTGCAACTTTCGCGAGCCGTCCTCGAAGCCGACGCGCGGCCGATTTCGTTCACGGCGCTGCGCAACGATCCCACTTCGGCGGGCGACGCATGGCGGCTGTGCGTGCGGCTCGGCGGCCGGCGCGAAGTCGTCGCGGCCGAGCGCGCGATCCTTGCACAGAAGCTCCCGGCTTGCACGGTATTGGAAGGCTGCGAAGCGCGCAACGAAGCGCAATCCATGCGCGACAAGGGTTTTGGCGAGATCGACGGCCCGCTCTTGTGCGTGGAAATTCGTCCGCAGGCGTTCGCCATCGCCCTCGAGCTGCTCGAGGAACTGCTGCGAACCCCCGACGCCCAAAGCTCGTTCCGGCCGCAGTGGTCCTGCGAGCCGGGAATCGCGCGCATTGACATCGCGCTGCGCCCGCTCGCCCACGATCCGCGGCTGCTCGAGCGCTGCGTCACGACTCTGCGTGCCGCACTGGCTGCGTTGGGCGGACGCGTGCGCCTCTTCCACGCCGCCAGCGATGTCGCCGTCGATCCCTTCGGCGCGCCGGCGGCCGGTGCGGAATTGATGCACTCGATCCGCGAACGTCTCGACCCCGCTCGCGTCTTCGCCTCGGGCCGCTTCCTGGGGTCGCGATGAACGACAAGGAACTCGTCGACTACGCGCACACGCTGGACTGCATCCATTGCGGTCTGTGCCTGCGGACTTGTCCGACGTATCA
>JAYUOR010000314.1:0-4065 GCA_043760765.1 Planctomycetota bacterium
CGCCGCTTTTCTTCGTCGCCGAGCACGCCGTAGGCTTCGGCGCACTCCTTGAACTTGAGTTCAGCAGCCTTGTCCCCATTGTTGCGATCGGGGTGGTGCTCCATGGCCTTCTTGCGGAAGGCTTTCTTGATCTCGTCCTCGCCCGCCTCGCGTTGCACGCCGAGGACGTCGTAGTAATCGCGCTTGTCGCTCATCGCTGCTTCACATGACGGACGAGGAGTGCGTCGATGCTCGCTGCAACTGCAAGGGCGGCTTCCGCTCCCGCATGGGCACGGAAGCCGCCCTTCGATCTTCAGGGATCGCCAGGCAGAGGCGGCGGCATCGGCTGACTCAGACGGTGCTACCCTCGATCTTGGACTTGTCGTCCTTGAGCTCGGTGACCATCGAGTCGGTCGTGAGCAGGAGTCCTGCGATCGACGCCGCATTGACCAGCGCCGTGCGCACTACCTTGGCCGGATCGATGATGCCTGACTTGAACATGTCGACGTATTCGAGAGTCAGCGCGTTGAAGCCGACCGAACCGCCCTTCTCGCGCACCATCTCGACCACCACAGCACCGTCTTCGCCGGCGTTGTCAGCGATCTGCGCCAACGGGGCTTCCAGTGCCTTCTCGACGATCAGGACGCCGAAACGCTCGTCGCCCTTGACCTTGAGTTGCGACAGCGACTCCGCAGCGCGCAAGAGCGCCACGCCGCCGCCGGGAACAATGCCTTCCTGGATCGCGGAGCGCGTCGCGTTGAGCGCGTCTTCGACCAGTTGCTTCTTGTTCTTCATCTCGGCTTCGGTCGAACCGCCGACCTTGATCACCGCCACGCCGCCGGTCAGCTTGCCCAGACGTTCCTGGAGCTTCTCCTTGTCGTAGTCGGACTTGGTCGCCTCGATCTGCGCGCGAATCTGCGCGCAGCGCGCGTCGATGTCCTTCTTCTTGCCTGCGCCGCCGATCAGGATCGTGCGATCCTTGCTGACCTGCACGCGCTTGGCCTGGCCGAAGTGCTCCGAGGTGACCTTGTCGAGCGGAATGCCCAGGTCTTCGGTGATCGCCACGCCGCCGGTGAGGGCCGCGATGTCGCCGAGGTAGGCCTTGCGGCGGTCGCCGAAACCGGGTGCCTTGACGGCGCAGATGTTGAGCACGCCCTTCAGGCGGTTGATCACCAGCGTGGCGAGTGCTTCGCCTTCGATGTCTTCCGCGATCACGAGCAACGGACGGCCCATTTGCGCGGCCTGCTCGAGCACGGGCAGGAACTCGCGGATCGTGTTGATCTTCTTCTCGTAGATCAGCACGTAGGCGTCGGTCATCTCCGCCGTCAGCTTGGTCAGGTCGGTGGCAAAGTAGGGCGAAAGGTAACCCTTGTCGAACTCCAGTCCTTCGACGACCTCGAGGGTCGTTTCCATGCTGGTGTGTTCCTCGACGGTGATCACGCCCTCGTCTCCGACCTTCTCGAAGGCGTCGGCGAGCAACGTGCCGATCGCCGCATCGTTGTTACCTGAGATCGTCGCGATGGCGAGTTTCTCCTCGCGCTTCTTGACCTTGCGCGATTGCGCGGCGATCGATTGCGTCGCGGCTTCCACCGCCTTCTCGATGCCGTTGCGCAGCGCAATGGTGTCGACTCCGGTCGCGACGTACTTCAGGCCTTCGCGAAAGATCGCGCTGGCCAGCACCGTGGCGCTGGTCGTGCCGTCGCCGGCGACGTCGTTGGTCTTCGAAGCGACTTCGCGCACGAGCTTGGCGCCCATGCTCTCGAAGGGGTCCTCGAGTTCGATTTCCTTCGCGACCGTGACACCGTCCTTGGTGACCACCGGCGAGCCGAAGGATTTTTGCAGGATCACGTTGCGGCCGGCGGGCCCGAGTGTGACGCGCACGGTCTTGGCGAGCTTCTCGATGCCGTCGCGCATCTTCTGGCGCGCCGCGTTGTCGAACAGGATTTGTTTGGCCATGGGTGTGTTCTTTTCTAAGGAGTTCTTGGTTGTGTTTTGTGGGGTGGGGAGCGCGCGTCGGCTTTAGAAGTCCATGCCTCCCATACCGCCCATTCCGCCCATGCCACCCATTCCGCCCATGCCGCCCATCTCGTCGTCGCCGCCGGCGCCCGGACCGCCGCCCTTCTTGGTCTTCTCAGGAAGGTTGACGATCAGCGCATCCGTGGAGAGCAGCAGTGACGCAACGCTGACCGCATTGGTCAACGCCGCCTTCGTGACCTTGGCCGGATCGACGATGCCGAAACTCAGCATGTCGCCGTACTGGCCGGCGAGCGCGTCGAAGCCGTAGTTGGGGTTCTTCTCGCGCAGCACGCGGTGGGCGACGACGGCGCCGTCGTGACCCGCGTTCTCGGCGATGCGCTCGATCGGGCGCACCAGCGCGCAGTAAAGCACGTCGATGCCCATGTTGTAGTCGTCGTCGGAACCCTTCTTTAGCTTCAGCAGCACTTCGCGCGCGCGCAGCAGTGCCGTTCCGCCGCCGGGAAGGATGCCCGACTCGACCGCGGCTCGCGTCGAATGCAGCGCGTCCTCGATCAGAGCCTTGCGCTCCTTGACTTCGGTTTCCGTGGCGCCGCCGACATTGATCTGCGCGATGCCGCCGGTCAGTTTCGCCAGGCGCTCCTGCAGCTTCTCGCGGTCGTAGTCCGAGGTCGTGACCTCGACTTCGGCGCGGATCGCCTGCACGCGGGCGTCGACGGCGGCGCGCGAGCCCTTGCCGCCGACCACGGTCGTGTTGTCGGTGGTGATCACCACGCGCTTGGCGGTGCCGAGGTCGCGGGTCGTGACCTTGTCGAGGTCGACGCCGAGATCCTTCATGATCGCCTTGGCGCCGGTCAGCGCCGCGAGATCCTCGAGCATGGCCTTACGGCGGTCGCCGTAGCCCGGCGCCTTCACGGCGCAGCACTGAATCACGCCGCGCAGCTTGTTGACCACCAGCGTCGCCAGCGCCTCACTGTCGACGTCTTCGGCGATGATCAGGAACGGCCGGTTGGCGTTCTTGACCGTCTCGAGCAGCGGCAGGAGCTTTTGAACGTTCGAGATCTTGTCCTCGCAGACCAGGATCAGCGGATTTTCGAACACGACTTCCATCGCGTTCGGGTCGGTGACGAAGTGCGGCGAGATGAAGCCGCGGTCGAACTGCATGCCCTCGACGATGGTGACTTCGGTGTCGAGCGTCTTGCCTTCTTCGACGGTGATCACGCCGTCCTTGCCGACCTTTTCCATCGCTTCGCCGAGCAGCTTGCCCACGGACGGATCGTTGTTGGCGGAAATCGTGCCCACCTGGCGCACTTCATTGGGGCCCTGCACGGGCTTGGCCATCTTCTCGAGTTGAGTGATGACCGCGGCGAGGCCGTCCTGAAGTGCTGCGTTCAAGCGCGCCGGGGCCGCCCCGGCCGTGATCGCGCGCAGGCCTTGATTGAAGATCGCTTCCGTCAGGAGCGTCGCGGTCGTCGTGCCGTCGCCCGCGACATCGCTGGTCTTGCTGGCGACCTCCTTGACCAGTTGGGCGCCCATCTGCTCGTAGGGATCGGACAGTTGGATTTCTTCGGCGACAGAGACGCCATCCTTCGTGATCGTGGGCGCCCCCCAGCCCTTGTCGAGGACTGCGTTGCGTCCGCGCGGACCGAGCGTGCTGGTCACTGCCTTGGAGAGTTTTTCGACTCCGCGACGGATCGCCTCGCGCGCGTCGGACTCGAACAGCATTTGTTTTGCCATGTGATGGTTATGGGGGGGGCGCCGGACCGCGGCTGCTTGCTATCCGCCCAGCGAAGTGCCGGTGGACGCGAGAGCCCGTGGGAGCGCGTGACTTTGGGAGGATCTGGACCGCGGTTTCGCGGGTGAGCTTGTGGGCACTGCGTTCCTACAGGCCCGAAACCTCGGGGCTGCGAAAACGAGCGGGCGTCGGTCGGAAGACCGCGCTGTCCGCCCGCTTTGCAATAACGGTGCCGCACGGTCACAGGGCTCTGGAGCGGGGCGACCCAGCACCGATTCCCTAGGAGATTCTGCCACATTGGCAGCAGCTGAAGCTCGCCGAGAAAGGCTCTGCCACTGTGGCAGCAGTCCAAGGCTCTGGGATCTGCGAGACTTCAG
>JAYUOR010000315.1:0-4064 GCA_043760765.1 Planctomycetota bacterium
GCTCTTGGCGGGTTGCGGGCAGGCACCCGCGCCACTCGCGCGCGGGACCAGCGCCGGCAGCGCGCGCGGCTTCAACCTGCTGCTCGTCACACTCGACACAACGCGCGCGGACGCCATCGGCTGTTACGGCGCGCGCAACGCCGGCACGCCGAATCTCGATGCCTTGGCGGCGCGCGGGATTCGTTTCGCACAGGCGCAAAGCTGTGCGCCGCTGACCGCGCCTTCGCACGCCAGCATCCTGACCGGTCTCTACCCGCCTGCGCACGGCGTGCGCAACAACGGCGAGCAACCGCTGGCCGGCGAGCAGATCACGCTGGGCGAAATGCTGCGCGACAACGGCTATCAGACCGCGGCTTTCGTCTCGGCGTTCGTGCTCGACCATCGCTTCGGCCTCGACCAGGGCTTCGATGTCTACGACGACCACGTCGCGCGCACGCACTCGGCCAACAGTTTTGGCGGACAAAACGAACGGCCCGGCGATGCCACGGCGCAGGCGGCACTGGCCTGGATCGCGAAACGCGATGTCGCCCGGCCGTTTTTCGCCTGGGTGCATTTCTACGACGCCCACGACCCCTACACGCCACAGGCGCCGTTCGACGCGCAGTTCCGCGGGCGCGAGTACGCCGGCGAAATCGCCTTCGTCGACAGTCAGGTGGGCCGCCTGATCGCGGCCTTGGAATCCGCCAATGTCGCGCAGCGTACATTGATCGTCGTCGTCGCCGATCACGGCGAAAGCCTGGGCGAACACGGCGAGTCGACCCATGGACGAACGATCTACGACGCAGCGATGCGCGTACCTTTCATCCTGGCCTGCCCCGCGAGTCCGAAGAGTTTCGGAGTCGTCGTCGACGACGTGGTCACGAACGCCGATCTCGTTCCGACCGTGCTCGACCTCTTGGGTACCGCGGCGCCGCGCAAGTTCGACGGCGAGAGTCTGGTCACGACTCCCGCGAGCGACGAGCGCGAGGTCTACATCGAATCGATGATGACGCTGCTCAACAACGGCTGGGCGCCGCTGCACGGCCTGCGCAGCAAGTCGGCCAAGTACATCCAGGCACCGCGCAGCGAGTACTTCGATCTGCTGAAAGATCCCTTCGAGTTGAACGATCGCAGCGCCGAGCAGCCGGCCGAGGTCAAGCGCATGGCTGCAGAGCTCGGCAAACGGCTCGCTGCCTGGCCGAAGGACAGCGAACTCTTGAAGCGCAGTTCGAAGCTCCCCGCCGACGCGCAAAGCGCGATCAGCGCACTGGGTTACTCCAGCGGCGTGTCGCCCGACGGCTCTACGGGCGTGCTCGATCCCAAGGACATGCTGCCCGGCTGGGAACTGATCGAGGAAGCGATTCGCCTGCAGGCACAGGCCACGGGTGCCGACGCGCAGCGCAAACTCGGCGAAGCACTGGCCAAGGTTCAGCGCGCACTCGATCGCTCGCGCTTCGACCGCGCCGCCCTCGAGCAGGAGGCGCGCATCTTCGTCGCGCAGGGACGCCTCGAAGACGCGGCCAAGGCTCTGCGCGAATATCTCGCGATTCAACCCTCCTCGGACGCCTACGTCTTCCTGGCGCAACTGGCCCTGGCCCGCGACAAGCCTGCGGAAGTCGCGCCGCTGGTGGCAGCGGCCCTGGCGCTCGAACCCGCCCACGGCGGCGCGCGCATCGCCATGGGCGACCTCTATATAAGGGAGGCGAAGTTCGACGAAGCGATCGCGGCCTTCGAAGAGGCCCTCAAGGTCGATCCGATCCGCGCCCAGGGCATGGCCCTCGCCCGGCTCGAGAGCGCGCGCCAGAAGCGCGACGCGGCCAAACGCTGAGGTCGGCCCAGAGAGATTGAAACCCGGCGCGTTGCGAGACCTATCGGTAAGCAGCGGGTCGGAGGGATCTATCGAGCTGCCTGGAAGCTAGGATCTGCGCCGCTCGTCGATCCCGGGCCGATCGCACCATGCTTCCGGCTGCTCGCGGGGCCGCACGCCCCATACCTTCAGGACCGATCTTCCATGACGCAGACCCTTGCTCCGCTCTCCCGCGCCGAACTTGCCGGGACAGAGAACTTCATCCGCGCCGTGCGCGAGCGCGTCGCCACGGTGGTCGTCGGCCAGGACATTGTGGTCGAGCGCCTGTTGATCTCGCTGTTCACCGGCGGCCACCTGCTGTTGCAGGGCGTGCCCGGTCTGGCGAAAACGCTTTTGATCTCGGTGCTGTCGAAGTCGATCGACCTCGATTTCGCGCGCATCCAATTCACGATCGACCTGTTGCCGTCGGACATCCTGGGTTCGGAGATCCTCGATCAGCGCGTCAACGAATTCCGCGTGCGCAAGGGCCCGATCTTCACCAATCTGCTGCTCGCCGACGAGATCAACCGCGCGGCGCCCAAGGTCCAGGGTGCCTTGCTCGAGGCCATGCAGGAGCGCAAGGTCACGATCGGCAGCGAGACCTTCCGCCTGCCCGCGCCGTTTTTGGTGATCGCAACGCAGAACCCGGTCGAACAATCGGGCACGTTCGAACTGCCCGAAGCGCAGCTCGACCGTTTCATGCTCGTGCACCGCCTGAACTATCCCTCGCCGGCGGAAGAGCGCGAGATTCTCGTGCGCAACACGGCGCTGTCCGTGAAGCGCCAGGACGGCGGCGCGATCGTGCAGACCGAGTTCGACGTGCTCACGAAAGAACCGGTTGGCTCGACCGATGAACTCGTCTCCGCCATGGAAGCGGTGCACCGCGTGCACGTCAGCGAGACCTTCGTCGAGCACGTCGTCGACCTGGTCAACCGCTCGCGCCGTCACAAAGCCGTCGAATTGGGCTGCAGTCCGCGCGCCGGGATCGCGCTGATCAAAGCCTCGCGCGCGCGCGCGCTGATGCACGGCCGCCACTACACGGTGCCCGAAGACATCTTCGCACTGGCCGAGGACGTGATGCTGCACCGCATGCGCCTCAAGTACGAAGCGATCGCCGAAGGCGTCAACGGTAAGTCGATCGTCGCGGAATTGCTGCATTCGCTGGGCGGTGGAGCGACGATCGCAGGCCTCGAGACCGCGAGCGCCTGAGTCAAGCACTTTGGCCATGCTGCCCTTCGGACAGAAAGCGATGGAAGGCCACATCGAGGACTTCGATGCGCTGGACTCGCGCCAGTTCGTGATCGCGTTGCGCAAGCTCGCCAATAGTCTGAGCTATGGCATCGACAAGTCGCCGTTCGTCGGCTCGGGCGTCGAGTACGTGCAATCGCGGCCCTACCAGCCCGGCGATTCGATCCGGCAGATCGATTGGCGCGTGACCGCGCGCACCGGCCGCTATCACGTCAAGGAATACGAGACGCCCAAGAGCATGCCGTGTTACCTGCTGGTGGACACGTCGGCGTCGATGACTGTCAGCGCGCACAAGAAGAGCAAGTATCAAACCGCGTTGTTCATCGCCGGCGGGCTCGCGCTCGCGGCGCTCGATCGCGTCAGCCCGGTCGGCGTGATCTGTGTCGGCGAACGTTCCTTGCGCATCCAGCCGAGCCTTTCGACCGGCCGCGTGATGCAGTGGCTGCAGCTCTTGCGCATGTATCGTTTCGACGAGCGCACGACGATCGCCGAGCGAATCGCGCAACTGATGCCGAGTCTGGCACAGCGCTCGATGTTCATCGTGATGAGCGACCTGCACGATCCCGAGGCGATGGCGGCGCTGAAAAGACTCGCGCAACTGCACGATTGCATCGTGCTGCAACTCGAGGACCCCGCCGAACGCGGCTGGCGCGGCAGCGGTTTCTTCCGCGCGCGCGAGGCCGAAACCGGCCGCGAGTTCGTGACCCACGGCCGGCGCCGTTGGACCGATCCGAGCAAGGCCGACGCCGAACTCAAGCGCTGCGGGATCGACCATTTGTTGATCCGCATCGACCAACCCTTCGTGCCCGCGCTGCGCCAACTTTTCCGCGCGCGCGGCTGGATCGGCAAGGGCGAACGATGACAAGCCGAGGTTTCATGCTCCGCAATCTGTGCCGCGTCGCCGCGCTAGTGCTGCTTTCGACGCTGGCGTGGCCGCAGGCGGCGACAGCCCGGATCGGCAGTTCGAAAATCCCCAGCGTCGGCTTGCCCG
>JAYUOR010000316.1:0-4062 GCA_043760765.1 Planctomycetota bacterium
CCGCTCAGGTCCGTGAACAGCGAGTCCGCGACGCCGAAGTTGAGCTGGCGCACCTCGCCGCCGATGCGCGGTTGATAGTAGAGCGTTTCGTCGTAGCGCCGAATGCCGGTGCGCGGGACAAATCCCAGTGCGGGGTTGAAGTTGTCGTCGATCTGTTTTGCGGCGAGGCTCCAGCGCCACAGATCGTTGGGATAGCTGACCGAAGCGCCGAACGCCGTGTCGTCGCCCGGAGCGTCTTCGGTGCTCGTCCCGAGGAACCACACGCTGGTGGTCGTGCGCTTGCCACCGATACCGTCGTTGGCGCGCCAGTTCGCGTCGAAGCCGTACAGCGTGTTGTCCGGCCCCGATTCCGGATTGCCGTGCGTGACGATGCCGCCGACGTTCCACGAAGCGCCGATGTTTTTCGAAACTCGCGCCACGGAAAGGTTCTCGCTGTCGAGTCCCTCCTTCGCCTCGGTCTGCGTGTCCAGCGCGCCGATGTTCCAGTCGTCCTGACGGCCGGTGATCTTGGCGCCCGCGAGGATCGGGATTTCTTCGCCGTTCGGTCCGAGTCCGATGCGGCGCGAGAAGAACGGAATGAGATCGCTGCCCAGGTCGGCGAATTTGAACAGGCCGGAGTCTTGCAGGAAAAAGTCGCGCTTCTCCGGGAAAAACAGGGGGAAGCGCGTCAGGTTGACTTTGCGCTCGTCGACTTCGGTCTCCGCGAAGTCGGTATTGATCGTGAAGCTCGCCGTCAGGTTCGGAGTGAGCTTGTAGAAAGCGTCCGTGCCGACGTGACTGACGAAGTCCTCGGCGTAACCCGTGCCGGTGTCTTCCTTCGAAAAGGTTCCGACGACGAACGGCACGACGTCGAGACCGAACCCCTGCTTCATGTCGTGGAACCCGGTGATGTCACCCGCGCGCGACGCCTGGAACATGAAGGCGTCCGGCGTCGTGCTCGCCCAACGATCGGTCTCGTTGCGACGCTTGATCACGCGGTTGAGGTTGAATCCCCAGGTGCTTCCGTGTTCGTCGAACGAGAGCGTCTGGAACGGGATCGCCATCTCGACGGTCCAGCCCTCGGCATCGATTGTCGTCTTGCCTTCCCAGATTCCGTCCCAGGGTTTGTTGTAGTCCGAGCCGTCGCCGGAGACCAACGCGTCGCCCTTCGAGCCGGCGGGCGACATTTGGAAGTAGAACGCGCTGCGCCGGTCGAGGAACGTATCGAGGATCATCTCGATCCGGTCGTCGGGATCGAGTTCAGCGTCGCGCGACGGCTGCGTGGCGATGATCTTCGCGGGCTCGCGGTCGAAGCAGCGCACGCCGATGTAGAGCGTGTCGGAGTCGTACAGGATGCGCACTTCGGTCCGTTCGCTGGGCTGTGCGCCGCTCAGCGGCTCGACCTGGGTCAAGTTGGCGATCGTCGGCGAGACGGACCAGACCTCCGGCTCCAGAACGCCGTCGATGCGCGGCGCCTTCTGCGTGCGCGTGACGGCGGCTTTCGGGCGCTGAACGGGCGGATCGCCGCGGAGGGCCGGCGTCAGTAGGAGGCTGGCGAGCAAGCGCGAGAGTCTAGGTGCGAACGGCTAAGTTGGCTTGAATTCAATCCGCCCGTTGCGATCCGAGATGGGCTGAAAGTGGGCCGGCCGCGTCGGGGCTGCCGCCGGCGCGCTACATTGACCTGACGCGATGGGCTTGACATTGAGTGTCTTGGAGACGGGAGACGACGGACGCTGGTCGCCTGGCATCGGAGATCCCACGTGGATGGGTTGGGTGACCGTCGTCGCCTACGTAGTCGCCGCGTATTTCGCTTGGGCGGCGCACAAGGAATGCCGGCGCAAGGCGCACGCTCTGGCCGCGCTCAAGACCGTGGATATTGGCGAGCAACGTCAGTTGGCCGTCTTCTGGTTCTGGATGTTCGTCGCCTTGTCATTGCTTGGGATCAACAAGCAGCTCGACCTGCAGTCGCTGTTCACCGAGGTGATGCGCGACATGGCTCGGAGTCAGGGCTGGTACGACGAGCGGCGTAAGTACCAGGTCGAGTTCATCGTGGTTATCTCCGCCGCCTCGCTCCTCGGCGTTGGTGTTACGGCTTTTGTGCTAAGGCGCGTGTGGCGCCACGCCCGGATCGCCGTGCTGGGAATGGGCTGGCTGCTGGCGTTCGTGGTGATCCGTGCGGCTTCGTTCCACCATGTCGACTTGCTGTTGAACAGCGACGGCAAGTTGTGGAATTTCGTGTTCGAGAACAGCGGGATCGCGCTGATCGGCCGGAGCGCCTATCGGACTGCCCGGCCTGTGCGTGCAGGAGTGACGCAGGCCCAGGGCTGAGGCTGGCCCTGGCGCCGGCTGCCGAGTGGGAGCCCGCAAACGAACTCCGCGGGTTTTCGCCCTTGTCCGCCTGCCGCCTGCTCCCCCGCCGATCCTCCCCGGTTCACGCCGCGATCCGCATGGAGGTATAGTTACTCTACTCCGTACTCCCTGGCGGCTTTCCCGCTGGCATCAGGCCGTGGCGTTCAGCCCGACTCGCCTTGGAACTGCTCACCCGTCGCATGTCGAACCCGCTCGCCGACCACTTCCGCCGCGCCCGCAGCTCCAAAGTGCTTTGCATCGCCAGCTGGCGATCCGTCGCTGCACTGCTCGTCTGCTTGGCCCTCTCGCTCGGCGGATGCAAGTCTCCCGGTCCGCCGATGGGTTCGGTGATCGAGCAGATCAACGCTACCTATGATTGGTTGCCGGAGACTGTCGCCGTCGGCGACGTGCTTCAGGTGGGCTTCGCCGAGAACACGACCTGGAACCACTCGGCCACGGTGAGACCGGATGGCTCGGCAGCGTTCCTGGGACTGCCTTCGATGCATGTCGCGGGCATGCGCTTCGACGCACTCGAGGCACAACTCGTCGAAGGTTACAGCCCGCAGTTCTCGGTCCGCCCGCGCATCTCGGTCCAGCCGGGGCCGCGTGCCGCGCCGCACGTCCTGGTGATGGGTGAAGTGAAGACTCCCGGTGCGGTGGTGTTCGACGGCAAGATGGACTTTCACGAGGCTCTCGCGATGGCCGGTGGGCCGCTGAAAACCACGGCCTATCTCGAAAACACTTTGTTGATCCGCTGGGTGCCGGCCGAGGGGCGGCAGCGGATTTGGATGTTCGATGCCAGCCGCGAGAAGTGGGACACGCCGATCCCTCTGAAAATGCAGCCGGACGACGTGCTCTTCGTGCCGAACACATCGATTGATGTGGTCGACATCTGGGTCGATCAGTACATCCGGCTGATGATTCCCTTCCCCTACCTCGTCCCGCCGATCAGGTGAGTTCACATGCTTGACGATCCGAGTATTGATCAGGGATCCGCAGCAGAGGAGCGCGCGGTCGATCCGATCGAGTCGCTGGTGCTGCCGGTCTGGCGCGCGAAGTGGTGGATTCTCGTGTTCGGAGTCGTCGGCCTTGGTGGCGGTGCGTTCAAGGCGGCCATCACGGTCAACACGTTTGATTCGGGCGGAAAACTGCTGGTGCGCAGCGGGGTGCGCGAATCGGCGACGCCGGAACAGTTCGTGGTCACGGGTGGCGCTGGCGGCCAGGTCAATGCGCGCGAATCGTTGGCCAATGAGATCCTCCTGTTGCGCGACTCGAGTGTGTTCAGGCACACGGTCGCGCTTGTCGGCTCCGAAAAGATTCTTGCGCCCTATGACCCGAGCTCCAGCGACGGCCCGGATACGCCGTTCGTGGATCGGAACATGCACCGCTTCCAGAGCTATTGGTCTACGCGCGGCCTCTCGGATTCGGTTGGTGGATCGCACCTGCCTGACGACTGCGCGGCGTGCATGACGCTGGCCACTGCCGTAGTGGCGAAGGGGCTCTCCATCTTCCCCGAGCCGGGTTCGAGCGTCGTCAGCGTCAGCTACACGGCGCAGACACCGCAGCTAGCGGCGGACGTGGCCAACGCCTATCTCCAGGCCGCGATCGATCATCACCGCGAGTTTTATAGCGGTTCCAACGAACTCCAATTGATCGATACACGCCTGAAGGAGGCGCGCGAGGAATTGCGCCTCGTGGACATCGCTCGCACGGCTTTTCAGAACGAATGCAACG
>JAYUOR010000317.1:0-10879 GCA_043760765.1 Planctomycetota bacterium
CCGTCGACCACGGTCACCACCCCGGACAACTTCAGGGCGCCCATGGCGCCGTCGAGTTTCAGGTCCGCATCGGCGCGCAAGCGAAAACCCTGCTCGCGCGCGAGCAACAGTCCTTGGCCCTGCACCCACAGGCCGAGTTGCGGCTGTGGCCCGCCGAGCTCGATCGTTCCGCCGGCCTGGAACGGAGCTGCGCCGTATTCGCCGACGAGACTCACGATGCGCAGGCTGGTGCGATTCAACTCGACATGCGCAGCGAGGTTATCGAACGTGGACAGCGCATTAGACAGTTTCACTTCCGCCCGCGAAACGTCGAGGCTGCCCGTCAACACGGGTGCCTGAAAGCTGCCCTCGAGCCGCACGTCGCCATGCAGTTCTCCGCCGGTCCGCCGCAGCGAAGTGGTCATGCCGGCGAGGAAATCAAGCTCGGGCACCGTCACTTTCGCGCCCAGCGAAACGGGCAGTGCCTTCCAGTCAGGCAGCGCTCCGCCTGCCCAGCTCTTCAGATCCACGCGCAGATTCACATGTCCGTCAATGTCCGCGCTGCCGCGCTCGGGCAACGACAGCCGCGAGTGCTCCAGGGAAATTCCGTCAGCGATCGTCGCCTCGGCCTCGAATTGGAACGCGCCTGAATTTCCGCGGCCGAGCACTGCGTCCACGGGCGAACCGGAGAGATTGATCTTGGTGGTGACGACTCCGCGCACGTCGGAACTGCTTCCGCTGAGGCGAAATTCAGCGCCGGCATCGCCGCGCCACTCACTCGAAATGCCGAGCGCGGCGCGCGGCAGGCTCGCGAAGTCCAAGACGTGGGCAACGCCTGCAAGTTCGAAGGGGCCCTCGCTCAACCATTCGCCGCCCGCAGGATCCGTGGGAATGCGGCCACTCACCGCGATCGCGTAGTTGTCCGGCGCTGAAATCGAGAACTGGCGGATCACGAGCTCGCGCTGCCTGAGCCGCCCGTCGAAACTGAGCGCGGCCTTGGGCGAGCCGGCGAAGAGTTGCAGTTCGTCCACGCGCAGGTCGGCGCTGGCAACGATGTCCTCTGGCGAGCGATGGAATGCGAACGAACCGTGCACTCCTTCGATCACGACGCCCGCGGGCAGAAAGGGCCGCAACAGGTGCATCGGCACCAGTTCGCTGGCTTCGATCGAGACATTCTGTTCGAGCGGAGTCCAGCTCAGATCGGCGATGGCGTGGCCCGCGCTCCCGCCGACGCACAGTCCCTGGACGATGATCGCGTCCGTTGCGACGACGACTTCAAGCGGCGCTTCCAACGAAAGATCGAGTTCGTCGCGCGCCAGGCGCGCGCGTTCCAAGAAAACGTCGACGATTCCTCCGCTCAAGCTGCGACAGACGCGGCCCGCCGCATCCACCGCCACGCCGTTGACCAGCGCCAGCAGGCGATCGAAGCGCGCGCAGCCTTGTGCGTAAGAACCTTCGGCCTCGATTTCTTCGATCGTGCGGCCGTCGTACTCGAGGGCCCAAGCTTGCGCGTGGCCCCAAAGGCTCGGATCGCGCCACGGCCCGGCGCAGCTCGCGTCGATCGAGACCAGACCTGCGGAAGCACGGCCGCGACTGAGCGTGTCCAGCGCAAACGTGCGCGCGCGCAGGCGCGAGTTCGAGATCGCGCCGCTTGCGTAATCGAAGTCGCCGCTGGCCGTGGCTTGGATCGAGGCGCCATCGAGTTCGAGGCGCGCGAGCTCAACGTGGCGCTTGTCCGCGCGCGCTTCGATGGTCACTTGTCCGAGTTCGATGCCGAAGATCGAAAGGCCGTTGCCCGCGAGCAAGAAGCGTCCCGAGGGCGCGAGCACGGGCCCGCTCAAGGCCACGGTTCCAGCCAGCGCGCCCTTGACGTCGCCTTGGCCGAAGAGCGCGGCGAGCGGCGCGAGGTCCTCGAACGAGAGTGCCGCGTCGAGGTCGAGCGAAAGCCCCTGATACCAGGAAAGATTGGGCTCGCCCCAGCGCAGCTTGCCGTGTTCGACTTTCATTCCGCCGACATCGCTGCGGATATCCGCGGTGCGAACTTCGAAACCCGTCTCCGAAAAGTCCAGCGCCAGGCGCGCGCGGCGCACGCGATCCGCCGCAGCGAGAATCTCGGGCGAAGCCTCGCCGAGAATCGCGCGCGGATCGAACAGTTCGAGTTCGGCCGAGCCGCGGAAGGAGCGCAGGACTTCGCTCAGCCCTTCGCCCGCGAACGAAAATGCAAAGTTGGAGACCGTCAGCGAATTGGCTCCGCGCAAAAGCAGGCCATCGCGCAGCTCGAGCTCGTCGCGATCGATCTGGCCCGCGAGGCTGACTTGATCGAAGCTGTGGCCCAGAAAATCGGGCGCGTCGATGAGGCCAGAGGCCTGCGCGCTCCAGTCGGAGGGCGATGCGAGCGGCGCACGCAACACTGCGCTCAAATTCGCGCGGCCAAAGATCGGCTGGGAGATGCGAAATTCGCGCAACACCAGAGCCAGATCGACTTCGCGCAGGTCGGTCCAGACCTGAAAAACGTCCGCGTCCAAGGCGCCGCGAAACTCGATCTCGCCACCGTAGCGCGCAAGCGTTCCCGCAAGACCCACGCGGCTTTGGGCAAGGTCGCGCAGATCCACTTCAAGTCTGCGGCCGAGTGTTTGCCCGTCGATCTCCAGGTGCGGCACTTCGAGCAGGCCGGCGCGGTAGTGAAGTTCCGTATCGAGTACGCCTGAAACGCCGTCGAAGACTGGATCGCTGTACTGGATGTGCTGCGCGTGCACGCGCCAGGCGGACTCGCTCGAGCCAGACTGCAGCAGCCAGTTCGCATCTAACCCCTGCACTTCGACGCGCCGGCCGCCGCCGAGTTCGACGCGCGCGTCGACATTGCGCGCAGCGATGGGCGGCAGCGTCGTCGGCCACGGAAACGGCTGCGCGTCGACGACCCACGGCCGCGGAGTCGGGGGCTTGCGCGGCGGTGCTTCGAGGTCCACCACCACGCGCGCGGAGTCGAGCTCGATCGAAGTCAGCGCGGCCAGGTCACCGCGCAGCAGCCCGAGCAAATCAAAACGCGCAGTTGCACGCGCCAATTTCAACGAAACGAGTTCGGTCTTGGGCGAGCCGCCGGAAAGCTCGACATCGACCAGCTCCAGATCAGAGAACCAGTTGCCGTCGATGCGCGCGACTTTCAGCTCCAAGCCCGTCGCCGTGCGCAGCACGTTGGCCACGCGCTCGATCACGTAGGGCGCAATCAGTCGCCCACGGGCGAAGTACAGCCCCGCGAGCAGCGCCACCAAAAGGAAAAGCGCCGCGCCAACCCACTTGGCCCAGCGCGCAATCCTGCCCGCCTTGCGCGGGATCGTGTCGGCCGCTCGTGCGCTCACTTCCTGATTCGTTCCTTCGCCGCGCAGTCTAGTCCCAAGCGCATGCGCAGTTCATAAAAGATCGCCGCAGATCTCGATGGAACCCGAGCCTCGCCCGCCGGCCGCCGGACTCGCGGAATTGCGCCCCGCCGGCGCGGCCTCGAAAACGTCAGCGCACGTAACTGTCGATCGTGCGTTCGATGGCGCGCTCGCAGACCCTGCAGAATTGCGTCGGATTGCGCGTGAACATGATGCAGTCGACCTCAGGGCGGTAGAGACCCTTGGCCTGGTAGCTCGCGCCCTCGAAGGCGCCGACCTTACCGGCGAACTTTTCATTCGCGAGCAGCGGTCCGGTCTGACCCTTCACTTCGCGGAACAACGCTTCCATCTCGGCTTCGCTCGCCTTCGCGTCGATCATCTCGGCCCGACGCTTTTGGTAGGCGAGATCGACCTCGTCGAAATGCTTCTGGCCCCAGGGTGTCGGCAAAGGTGTCTGCTTGGCGACGAGGTCCTTCCATTTCAACTTCGTAGGATCGAGCAGCGCGGTCACGTTCGGCTCCCAGGGCTCGATGCCGGGCTTGATCAGGTCCTCGTAAGCGACTTGGGATGTGTAGTACTCGTCGGCGAGCCCCGCGAAAGAATGGCCGAATTCGTGGACGAAGATGTAGGCCGCGGGTTCGGTGTCCGCCGCGACGGTCGCCCACAGGTTGTAGATCCCTCCCCCGCCGTATTTGCGCTCGTTGAAAAGCAGGATCAGGGCGTCGTAAGGCGATTGGGCGCAGATATCGCGCAATCGATCATCGTTCATTGCAAGAACGTATCGATCCGAGCCGAACGCGTTGTAGGACATGCCGAAATTCGTGTCGTGCCCGATCCCCGCGCGCGGATTTCCGATACCCGCTTCGTCGAATGGAGTCGGCCGAAAGAGCGCGCGCACGTTGAAGTCCGACTTGCGCCGGCGATAAGGCTCGGTTTGAAACAGGGCGTCGACGAGGCGCTTCGCGTCGGCGACGAACTTGTCGCCCTGCTCTTTCTTGTATCCGTCGGCCGCGATCAGGAGATCGACGTGGTGAGCCAAGTCGCCGTTGTCAAAGATGGTCACGACCTCGGCTCCGCCATTGGGAGACGTGCGATCGACAGGGCTATGGCGAGTCATCGATTCCCGACGGGTCCAAGAATCGTCGCTGAAGTCAATGTCCATTGAAGAGAGCTCGCGGAACGTCTCATCCCCTCCGCGCTTCTGAATTGTCCAACGAAAATTCTGCCGTGGCTCTGGAACGCGGAGACTCTCTGCGAATGTGTCGATGAACTTCGACTCTGGAGTCGTTTCCCACTCGCCGTAGATGCTGCAGAAGCTGCTCGAGAAGATGAGTCGTTTGGTCGCGAGGTCGCTCAATTCGATGCGATACTTGCCCAAGCCACTCGAGTCGATCAGATTTGCTCGCGAACCTGCCCACTCAAGTTCGACTTGAAGCATGGGATTGGTGATCAGTTCTTCTGAATTCTCGTATGCGGCGGCCGGCGGCAAGGGCGCCAGAGTGCCCCCGTGTGGCCCGCTCCCTGCTCGCGCATTGGTATGTACATAGCCAATGCGCAGTGTCTTCCCCGTGAACACCTTGTCGAAGTCCGCGGGCGACGAACTCGGGGCAGCTTGCAAGACGAACGCAACAAGAAGCAATTGCAGCATGGGCGCGATGGGTAGTTGGACCGGCCCCACGATGCCCGCGCGCTCCGACGGCCGCAAGCAAGGGCCGACGAGGACTACCCCGCCTTTTCAGAATCCAACCCGCTCCCCGCTTCGAACAGGACTGCGCTGCCGGGTTCGACTTCCGCATCTGCGCTTCACCCCGGAGGAGGGGAGCGCAGAGGCCGAGCCCGTTGACGTGCCGTGGAATTTGAGGTCCCCGGGCGTGGATCTGAGGATCATCTCCCCCAACGATCGCCTACCGGGCGGCCCGGCCCATGCAACTTCCCAATTAATATGTTCATGCCCACTTCCCTGGTTGGGTCCCCCACTCATGGCGCCACCTCTTGCGCCAACCCGATCCGGTCGTGGCGACGTCCGCCCGAGCCTATTGCGTAGCATCGAACCATGCCCCCGACACTTCCCCAGCTCATCGCCAAGGGCGAGTCCGCAACGCTTGAACTGAAGCGTTCGACCGGCGAGCTGCGCGAGGCCCTTCAAACTCTCTGCGCTTTCGCAAACGGGAAGGGCGGGCGAGTGGTGATCGGTGCGAAGCCGAACGGCGAACTCGTCGGTCAGCAAGTCAGCGAGCAAACGCTGCACGAGATCGCAGCCGCGCGCGATCGCTTCGAGCCGCCCATCGAATTCGAAGTCGAGAGCGTGAGTGTCGAGGCCGGGCGAAGCGTGATCGTGCTCACGGTCGGCGGCGCCAGCGAGTCGGTTCCGTTCACCTACGACGGTCGCGCCTTCGAACGTGTCGAAAACACCACGCGAAAGATGCCACAGGAGCGCTACGAGGAGCTGCTCCTCGAACGCGCTCACAGCAGGAGACGCTGGGAGAACCAGAAAGCCGATGAGATCACGATCAAAGACCTCGACCGCGCCGAAGTGATGCGGATCGTAGATGCTGCGCGTTCTGCCGGACGCCTCGTGGGGCCGGTGGGGCGAAACCTGGCCGAACTGCTCGACCGTCTTGGGGTGCGGCACAAGCGCAAGATCTTGCGCGCCGCGGTGGTCTTGTTTGGCAAGCGCTTCCTGCCTAACTACCCGCAGTGCGAGCTGCGCATGGCGCGCTTCCGGGGCATTGACAAGACCGAGTTCCTTGATCAACGCAACGTGCGCGGACCCGCGTTCAGGCTGCTGGAGGAGGCCGAACTATTCTGCCAGCGGCACTTCCCGCTGCCAGGGCGCATCGAGTCCGGGCGTCTTCAGCGGATTGATCGACCCCTCGTCCCGCCCGAGGCAATGCGCGAAATTGTTGTCAATGCCCTCATCCACCGTGACTACACGATCGCCGGCGGCGCCGTTTCGCTCGCCATCTTCGACGACAGAGTCGAGGTCTGGAGCGCGGGCAAGTTTCCCAAAGGGATCACGCCAGAGTCGCTTAGTCGACCGCACCTCTCAGTGCAGCGCAATCCAATCATCGCCGAAGTCTTCCATCGGGCCGGGCTGATCGAAAAATGGGGACGCGGCACGAACCGTGTTGCTGAGCGCTGCCGTGCTGCGCGAATCGCCGCTCCAGAATTCGAGGAGATCACGAACGCTGCGGTTGTGACGTTCCGCGTGGCGGTCGCATCGACCGGGGAAGTCACCGGGGAAGTCACCGGGGAAGTCACCGGGGAAGTCCGACGACTGCTAATGCAACTTCGAAAGAAGGAGCTGCCACGAACACAGCTGCAGCAGGCGCTCGGATTGCGCCATGAGGACCACTTCCGGCAGGCCTACCTTGTGCCCGCGCTCATGGCTGAACTCGTCGAGATGACGATTCCGGAGAAGCCCCGGAGCAGGCTTCAGAAGTACAGGCTCACGAAGAAGGGTATGGCACTTGTTGCAGCCAATCCGAAGGGCAAACCGTGAGAGGATCAACGTAAAATGCGAGTCCTCGTCACTGGGGCGACAGGGTTCGTGGGCCGGGCGCTTTGCCTGCGGCTCGAGCGCGACCACCATCGGGTCGTGGCGTTGGTGCGCGATCCGGCGCGGGCCAGGCATCTTTTGTCGGCGGGAGTCGAACTGATCCAGCTGCCCACGGCGAATGCGAGTGCGGCCGAGCTCGAGCGCCAACTCGAAAGCTGCGACGCGATTGTGCACCTCGCGGGCGAACCAGTCGTCGGCAAACGCTGGAGCGCCGCCCGGCGCCTGGCACTTCACGAGAGTCGCATCGGACTCGCGAATCGACTGGTCGCCGCGATGGCGAAGTGCGCGCGCAAGCCGAGTGTCTTTGTCAGCTCCACCGCCGTGGGCTACTACGGCACTCGCGCTGATGAAGTTCTCAGCGAGGACGCGAACCCCGGCGACGATTTTCTGGCGCGACTGTGCGTCGATTGGGAGCACGCCGCCGAAGCTGCGAAAAGCCAGGGTGCGCGCGTCGTCTGCTTGCGCACAGGCATCGTGCTTGGCCCCGAAGGCGGCGTACTCGGCGCGATGAAGCTCCCCTTCAATCTTTGCGTCGGTGGGCGCATCGGTTCGGGCCGTCAGTACATTCCGTGGATCCACCTCGACGACCTTTTGGAAATGTACGTGCGCGCGCTCGTCGATCCGAAGCTGAGCGGCGCGTTCAACGCGACGGCGCCGACTCCTGTGACCAATGCGGAATTCACGCGCGCGTTGGGTCAGACCCTCGGACGTCCCACAATATTCCCCGTGCCGAAATTCGCGCTGCACGCTGCGCTCGGCGAGGCTGCATCGGCGTTGCTCGCAAGTCAGCGCGCTGTGCCGACGCGATTCACGGCGCTCGGCTTTCGATTCGCGCACACGGACCTCGGCCCGGCGATGGCGGCGGCGCTACACGGCGATCGCAGCGTCCGCATCACTCGCGCGCGCCAGCTGCCCGAACACGCGTATGTGCGCGAGCGGCGGCCAACGCATGTGCTCGAAGCAACGACGCTATTGCTCGCACCGCTAGAGGAAGTCGCCACCTTCTTCGGCAAACCAGAGAACCTCGGGACGCTGACACCGCCGAAAATGGTCTTTCGCATCGACACGACGCAGCCGATCCACATGCAACAGGGCACTGTCATCGACTACACGATCAGGCTGTGGCCCTTGACACTGCGCTGGCGCACGGTGATTGAAGTCTGGAATGGAGCGAGCGGATTTGCGGATGCGCAGTACCGCGGGCCCTATCGCTGTTGGTGGCACGAACACACGTTCGAGCGTCACCGCGACGGAACGCTGATGCGTGATCGCGTATTTTTCGCCGCGCCCTTCGGCTGGATCGGTCGCGCGGCCGTGGGCCTGTTCATCGCGCCCCAACTGCGTTGGATCTTCGGTTATCGAACCCGCGCAATCGCCTGGAGGTTTGGCGTGGGCGTCCCTACGATCTGATTTTCGATGGCACACCGCACTTCCATTTCGCTGCTTGGCAAGGACAGTTGGAAGAAGCTCGAGCACGACATCGAATCGTGCCGCGCCTGCGCGCGACTCGTACGCTGGCGCGAAGAGGTTTCGCGGGTCAAACGTCGCGCGCACCTCGACGCCGACTATTGGGGCAAGCCCGTGCCATCGTTCGGTCCGCGCGACGCGCGCATCCTGATGCTCGGACTTGCGCCTGGGGCGCACGGAGCCAATCGCACCGGACGGCCATTCACGGGCGACGGAGCAGGACCCTTTCTCTACGGAGCTTTGCATCGCGCGGGTTTATCCAGCGGCCCCGAGTCGCTCGCGCGCGATGACGGACTCGTCCTGCGCGACGTGCGCATCTCGAACGCCGTGCGCTGCGTGCCGCCGGGAAACAAGCCGAGTCCCGCGGAGAGCACGCGCTGCGCGCCGTTCCTGGATCGCGAGATCGAATTGCTCGACGGGCTTCGCGTCGTCGTGTGCCTTGGTGAGATCTCCTGGCGAGCGGCCCACGCGGCGTTGACTCGCCGACTGGAAGGACCGCAGCGGCGGCGCGCGCGCTTCGGCCACGGGTCGCTCGACGAAGTCGGCGGCATCCACATGGTCGGTTCCTATCACCCCAGTCAACTCAACACGCGCACCGGCCGGCTGACTCAGGCGATGTTCGATTCCGTGCTTGCGCGCGCGAAAGCGCTCGCCGGCAAGTAATTTCCGCGCGGATGGAATTCGAACCGCATCCGCTGTTGCGCAACGCCCATGCCATGACCCTGGCCGGGCTCCTGCCGCGCCGAATCTTCGGAAGCAACTTCCGCGCGCTGCCCAAGGGCGAAGCAAGGCGCGTGCGCGTCGACGCGGAAACGGAACTCCTGGTCGTGTTGCATCGGCAGTTGGATTGCCCCGACGCGCCGCTCGCCGTGCTCGTTCACGGACTCTCCGGCAACGCGGATTCGCACTACATGCACGGTCTGGGCGCCAAATTGTTCGCGCGCGGGTTTCACGTGGCGCGCATGAACGTGCGCAACTGCGGCGGCAGCGAGGAACTCACGCCGACTTTGTATTGCACGGCCCAGAGCGGCGATGTTCACGCGGCCGCTCGTGGAACGCGCGAACTTTGCGAGGCCAAGCGCGTCTACGTGTGCGGCTGGTCCATGGGCGGCAACATGGTGCTCAAGTTCGCCGCGGAGCTCGGAAACGACGCACCCATTTGGCTGCGCGGCGTCGCCGCTGTTTCGCCGGCTCTGGATCTCGAAGCGGCGCAGATCGCGCTCGACGATGTCAGCTCCAACAAGATCTACCGGCGCTTCTTCCTGAAGGACATGTTGAAGCTCTTGCGGCGCAAGGAAGCGCGTTTTCCGGATCGCTACCAGAGTCGCGGCTTGGAGCGCATCGACACGTTTCTCGAGTGGGACGAAGCGGTGACCGCCCCGCACTTTGGTTTCGCGAATGCCCAGGACTTCTATCGGCGCGCGGGTTCGCGGCCGATCCTGCCGCGCATCCGCGTGCCTGTGTGCGTCGTGCACGCGAAGGACGATCCATTCGTGCCCTTTGCGCCGTGGAACGACCCGCGCACGCGACCGGGCGGTCGCTTCACCTTCTTCGGGCCCCCGCATGGCGGCCACTGCGGATTCATTGCCGCATCGCGAACGTCTGATTCCGACCGCTTCTGGGCCGAACAACGCGTGGCCGATTTCTTCACGCGCGAGGAAGAACTGGCTTGAGTACAGTCCCCCACATGAGTCCGGTGCCCGAACTGCGCATCAGCGCCGTCAACAAGCGCGAGGTCGAGCGCGGGCGAGACTTCGTACTTTACTGGTCGACCGCCAATCGCCGACCCGGCTGGAATTTCGCGCTCGAGCGCGCGCTCGAATGGTCGCGCGAACTCGACCGGCCGCTGGTCGTGCTCGACGCATTGCGCGTCGGATATCGTTGGGCCAGTGATCGCCTGCACGCTTTCGCCTTGCAGGGCATCGGCGACAATGCGGCCTCGTACGCCGAGCGCGGAGTTCAGCATTACGCCTACGTGGAACCCTCGCCCGGGGCAGGACAAGGTCTGCTCGCGGCACTCGCCGAACGCGCGTGTGTCGTGGTCACCGACGACTACCCCTGTTTCATGCAGCCGCGCATGCTGCAAGCCGGCGCGAAACAAGTCGGCATGCGCATGGAGGCGGTCGATTCGAATGGAATCCTTCCGCTGCGCGCGGCGAGTGAAGTTTTCCCCACCGCGTACGCCTTCAGGCGTTACCTGCAAAGGAATTTGCCGCAACACTTGGCGCAGATGCCGGGAGCTGATCCGCTTTCCAATGCGCGCGCTCGAGCAGTCGCCGAAATCGATCCGCGAATCGAACGCGCCTGGCCGCGCGCGACAGCCGCGATGCTTGCGGCAAGTCCCGATGAAATCGCGGGCTTGCCCATCGAGCATGGCGTCTCGGCCGTAGCGACGCGCGGCGGCCACGTCGCGGGAGCGCTGAAGCTCGCGCATTTCCTCGATCGGCGCCTGGTCGATTACGAGGAAAAACGCAGCGAGCCTGAAGCCGACGCCGCCAGC
>JAYUOR010000318.1:0-4058 GCA_043760765.1 Planctomycetota bacterium
CTTTCCGTCGGCGAGTTGTACGAGGACGGAGTGATCCTCAGCCTGTATCGCATGACGCCGGAAACACTCGACGTCGGCGACTGATCGCAGCAGCGCTACGGCCGCACCTCGAAGACGAGGTTGAACGGGGTCTCGGTCGCGCGACGGAAGCGCTTGAAGCCTCCCTGCTTGGCGACTTGGCCCAGACGTGATTCGCCGGCCTGCGCACCAAGGCCCAGTCCGACTTCCTGGGACAGCGAAGCCGGCGTGCAGACCAGCGTCGAGGCGCAGTAGTACATCCGCCCGATGGGATTCAAATTGTTCTCGACGTGATCGTGAGCGAATGGCTCGACGACCATCCAAGTTCCGTCCGGCTTCAACGACTCGAGCACGTGTTTCGCCGCGCCAACGGGATCGCCCATGTCGTGGAGGCAATCGAAGACCGCGACGAGATCGTGGTCCTTGCCCGGGAAACTCTTGGCCGTGGCTACTTCGAAGTGCACGCGATCGCCGACACCTGAGCGCTTCGCGGCGGCGCGCGCCTTCTCAATCGACGCGGCGTGGGAGTCGTAGCCGGTGAACTTCGACTTTGGAAACGCCTGGGCCATCAGGATCGTCGAGGCGCCGTGACCGCAGCCGACGTCGGCAACTTTGGCCCCGCGCGTGAGCTTGTCGCTGACGCCCTCGAGCGCAGGCAGCCAATTCGAGACCAGATTCATCGCATAACCCGGGCGGAAAAAGCGCTCGGTGCCTTCGAAGAGGCAGGCATCGTGATCGCCCCACGGAACGCCCTTGCCGCTGCGGAAGACTTCGCGAATCTTCGGTTCGTCGCGCACGAGCGCGGCGACGAGTTGAAAGGCTCCTGCGAGATCAGGGCCGTCGACGGCGGCGAGCGCAAAGGCCTGCTCTTCGGTCATCGACCACTGCTTGTGCTCCGCGTCGTAGGTGACGTACCCGCCCGCGGCTTGGGCGCAGAGCCATTCGCGAACGTAGCGTTCGTGGCATTCCGTGCGCCGCGCGAGTTCTTCGCTGCTCATGGGACCGCCCTCGGCGAGCGCCCGGTAGAGGCCGGTGCGATCGCCGATCACGACCAGGGCCGCGTGCAACGCCGCGCCCAGGTCCCCCACCGCCTTGCCCAGAAAATCGTTCAGTTTCGCTGTGTCGACTGCCATGACGGGTGCTCGCTTGTTCCAGAAGTCGGGATTCGGGTCCAGGTCACGGGGCCATCCTCCCGCAGCGGACCTCCACCCCGCACCGCATGATCGTGCGGGCGGGCGCGTTACGATGCCGGCCATGTATCTACGAATCGCCACCTGTCATCCGCAGCCGGAAGTCGACCCCGATGAGGAGCTGCTGCTCGATGAATTGCGCCGCCTGCGTGTGTACGCTCGCATGGCGGCCTGGAACGATCCCACGGAGAACTGGGACGAGAAGGAGCCGACGCTGCTGCGCTCGACCTGGGACTACATCCACAATGTGAATGCGTTCCGGGTCTGGGTGTCGCGCGTCGAGCGGACCGCGCCGCTGTGGAATCCCCAGCGCGTGATCAAGGCCAACCTGCACAAGAAATATCTGTTCGGGCTCGAGAGTCGCGGCGTCGCCATCGCGCCCACGGAACTCGTCGTGGCCGGCAGCGCGCGCTCCCTGGAGCAGGTCCTGCTCGCGCGCTGTTGGACGGATGTGGTCGTCAAACCCGCCGTGGGCGCGGGCTCGTTCGCCACGCGGCGTTTCCGCGCGAACGAACTGGCGGCGGGAGCGGAATTCCTCGGCGCGCAGATCGCGGAGCGCGACATGCTCGTGCAGCCTTTTCTCGATTCCGTCGATGACGAGGGCGAGCGCGCGCTGGTCTGGATCGACGGCGAGTTCACGCACGCTGTGCGCAAGACGCCGCGTTTCGACGGACAGGCGGAGAGCGTGTCCGAGGCGCTCGCCGTCAGCGCGGAGGAGCGCGCCCTCGGCGACGCGGCGCTCAATTGGTGCGCCAATGACCTCCTGTACGCCCGTGTCGATGTTGCGCGCGGCGCGAACGGCAAGTTGTGCGTGATGGAACTCGAATTGATCGAGCCCTCGCTGTTCCTCAAACAGAATCCGCGCGCGTTGACGCGGCTGGCCGAGGCGATCGTGAGCAGACTGGGCGGGCGGTGAACTCGCCGGGCCTCGTGCGCCTCGAGCGGGAGTTTTTCGCGCGCGACACGCGGCGCGTGGCGCGCGAGTTGCTCGGTGCGTTGATCGTGCGCAAGATCGGCCGCGAGACTTTGATCGCGCGCATCGTCGAGACCCAGGCCTACCGCGGCGACGAGCCGGCCTGTCACGCGTACTCGAATGCGCAGCGTGTGCGACGCGGTGAAGCTCCGCGCGGCCGCAGCGCCGTGCTGTTCGATGAACCCGGCACGGCGTATGTGTATTTCAACTACGGGATGTACTGGCTGTTCAACGTCGTCACCGAGCCCGCGGGACGGGCGGGAGCCGTGCTGATCCGCGCGATCGAGCCGGTGTCAGGCATCGAGCGCATGCGCGCGTTCCGTCCGCGCGCGAAGGCGGACAAGGAAATCGGCAACGGTCCAGGGAAACTCGCGCTGGCGCTTGGCATCGGAGCGAAGTTCCACGGCAAGTCACTGGTCCGCTCGCGCGAGTTGTTCTTCGCTCGGCCCATCGGCGGGCGTGCAAGCCGCACGATCGTCGAATCGCCACGCATCGGGATCAGCCAAGCCAAGGACCTGCCCTGGCGCTTTCACATCCGCGATCACCCTTGCGTTTCCAAACGGGATCCTCGCTAGGACAATTCGGCCTCATTTCCCGACAGTCAGATCGTGGAACGTCGTGCGTCCCGCGCTCACTTCGCAGGACCATTCGATCTTCGGCTCCGTGTCGTTGGAACTCGTGTTCGTCCAGTCCGTGCGGAATTCCTCGTCGCGCTCGAGCACAAGCCACTTTCCCTCGGCCAAGTCTTCGAAACGGAACACGCCGTCGTGCCCCGAGCGCATCGTGCGCGGGTGTGCGTCGCCGCAGGTGATGCCGACAATCGCGCCGACCAGCGGCGTGCCGTCCTTCGCGCGCGCACGGCCTTCGATCACGCCGCCGGGACCGAGTTCGATGTCGATCGGGCTCGGCGCACCATCGACGCGGATCGGACCGACGATGGTCGGAGCGAATCCTGCCCCGCTGCAGCGCAGGTAGACCGTCGCCTCGCCCTGCAAATTCAGGCTGAAGCTGCCGTCCGCGCCAGTGGTCTTCATAACGTCCGCATTCGTGTTCATGATGCAGGGAAAGCCATTGAAAGTCAGGTTGTACTTCACCTCGCGCCGCGCTTCGACCTGCGCGCCGGCAACGGGTTTCCCCGCGGCGAACACGCGCCCGCGCAGCACGGGGGCGAGCCCGAGCTCGACATCCAGCTCCGAGGGTGGACTCGCACCGTCGATCTTGATCATGGCGCTGTCGAGATAACCCTCGGCCGTCACGACCAGCCCAAAGGAGGCGGCGGGAATCTGCACGTCGTAGAGCCCCGCTTCCGTTTCGGTCGCCGTCAGATCGTTGTCCGAATAGTTGCTCGGCCGGCCCACGCGATTGGAAATCACGGCCGTGCGCACGGCCTCATTGCCGGGCCCGTGCACTCGAACTCGGGTGTGCGGCAGCGTGCTCGGATCCGAAAGCTGCAGGACGAGATCGCGCGCGCCCGGCGGAACGTCGCGCAACTGCGCCTCGCCAAAGCGGTGATCCTTGTCGTTTGCGATCAGATCGCCGGGCACTTCCATGTAGATGCGGATTTCGAAACTGCCGTCCTGCTTGCAACTTGCCCCGCTGGATCCCGAGTGGTTGCCCGAAGCGTAGCTAAACATGAGGTCGGCCCCGGGAACGGGATTGCCCTGTGGATCGAGCACCACGCCGCTGATCGAATCGGTGTCGAGTAGCGCCGGCAGTTCGAAGTCGAAACCGTCTTTCTCCTCGCCTGCCTTCACTTCGAAGGCATCGCTGACACCATAGCCGCCGCCGTCGCGCTCGCCCCACAGCCGCCACGCTCCGGCGGGAACGCTGCGCAGATCGAAACGGCCTTCGCTGTCGGAATGCGTCACGAGCAGGCG
>JAYUOR010000319.1:0-4053 GCA_043760765.1 Planctomycetota bacterium
AGCCATCAGGCGCAGGTGGCGGTGACGGTGGCCTGCTCGATCTCAGTCTCGAGGAGTTGATGAACGTCGAGGTGAGCGTGGCTTCGCGCCGCGGCGAACCCCTGCGAGACGTTCCGGCCGCGGTCTACGTGCTGACGGGCGATGAGATTCGTCGCGCCGGTCACACCAGCATCCAGGAAGCGCTGCGCATGGTGCCGGGCTTCCACGTCGCTCAATGGAAAACTTCCGGCTGGGATGTGACGGCGCGCGGATTCACGGGATCGCTTTCGCCCGTCGGTGAGTCGTTCGCGAACCAGTTGCTCTTGATCATCGATGGCGTGTCGGTCTACAGCCCGGCGATTGCCGGCATCTGGTGGCCGCTCTACGACGTTCCGATCGATGACATCGATCGCATCGAGATCATTCGCGGCCCCGCGGGAACGCTGTGGGGCACGAACGCGATGAACGGCGTGGTCAACGTGATCACCAAGCACCCCAAGGACACAACCGGCACCCTGGTCACGACGACCGTCGGTACCGCAGAGCAACGTGCCGCCATTCGCGAGGGCGGCGCGCTCGGAACGAATGGCATGTACCGCGCCTACGTTTCGTATGCGGATCACGCTGCACTGCCCAACAGCGACGGTCACAAGTTTGCGGAGGACTGGCGTGTGGCCAGCGCAGGCCTGCGGGCGGATTGGGACCTCGGCGCGGACGGGCGTACGACCTTCCTCACGACCATGTACGCGTCCGAGTTCGGCGACAGCCTCGCGGACTCTGTGATCCTCGGTCTGCCGCCCTTCGACGACACGCCACGCAACGGCGGCTATGTGCTCGGCAGCTGGGAATTCGGTGCTCCCGAGGACGTGCAGCGCTTTCAGGGCTGGTACTCAGCGGACTACCAGAAGCAAGTCAATCTGGACATGGATGTCCAGAGCGCGGACCTGGAATACACGCGCCACACGCAGGTCAGCGAGCTGCACACGCTGACCTGGGGCATCGGCCTGCGCTCCGCGCAAACCAATCTGCAGAGCGACAAGGGTGCCAACGATTTTTCGCCGGAGTTCCGTCGCTCCAACGGCGCCCGATTCTTCGCCCAGGATGAAGTCGCGATTGCTCCGCTCGATTCCAAGCTGATCCTCGGCGCGCAAGTCGAGCAGGCCGACGTGGGCGGGACCTCGGTGCAACCCACGCTGCGCTGGATGTGGAATGCCAGCGATCAGACTTCGGTCTGGGCCGGAATTTCGAACGCGGTGCGCACTCCGTCGCGCGAGGAAATCGACAGCCTGAGCTACTCGGACCCGAACTTGCCGCCAACCTTCACGGGCAACAAGGACTTCTCGAACGAGAAGCTCCTGTCCTACGAATTGGGCGTGCGCACGAGCGCCAGCGAGAAAGTGCAGATCGACGTGGCGACTTTCTACAACGAGTACAAGGATCTGCAGACCTACGAGTTCGACAGCAACGGCTTGACGACTTACGGCAACGAAGCGCGCGCGCACGCTTCCGGCGTCGAGCTCGCGCTCGATCTCGACCTGACGAGTGCCTGGCGCGTGCGTTCGTCGTACTCGTACTTCTACATGGACTTCGAGTCCTCCTCCAACGCGGCCGGCTCGTCGATCGACCGCAAGGACGGTCTGGTGCCGAAGAACCACGCCAGCCTGCGCTCGTACTACGACCTGGGCTCGAACTGGGAATTGGACAGCGGGGTGTATTGGACCGACGAGCTGCCGATTTGGGACAACCCTGCGGTCTTGCGTGTCGACGCGCGCGTGGGCTGGAAACCGAGCACGCATGTGCAATTCAGCCTCGGTGTCCAGAATGCACAGGAAAAGCGGCACCCGGAGACCGGCGAGGACATCACGAGTTTCGGTGGCGAAGTTGCCCGCAACTTCTACGGCTCGCTGCGCCTGAGCTACTGAGCCTGCGCGCCCGTCGAACTCGCGACGGCCAGGCCGACCTTGTGGCCGCTCACCCAGGCCCACAGAAAATTGAAACCGCCGATGCGGCCGCAGACGTCGACGATTTCTCCGGCGAAGTACAGACCCGGAACGTTGCGGCTCTCCAACGTCGCCGTGCGCAACTCGGACAAGGGCACGCCTCCGTCGGTGACTTCCGCGGTTCGATAACCCTCGTTGCCGCAGACAGCGAGTTCGCAGTGTTCGAGCTCGCCAAGCAGCCGCCTGCGGCTCTCGCGCGAGAGCGAGGACAGCGTCGATTCCGGATCGAGCCCCGCGCGTTCGAGCAGCGCCAGCGCCAGGCGGCGCGGCAGATGTTCGCGCAACACGCTCGCAAGTGTCTGCTTGCCGCCACGCGACAACAGCTCTTCCCACGCAGGCGCTCCGTCTCCGAGCCAGACGGCTTCGAGTTTCGTGCCTGCAGCGGCTGCGGCAGCGAAGTGCCACGACACGTCGAGCACGACCGGACCGCTGAAGCCCTTGTGCGTGAACAGGAAATCGCCCTGTCTGGAGTCGATCAGCTTCGCGTCGCGCAAGACGTTCAGCCGCACGGGCAACGAGACTCCGGCCAGTTCGCCAAAGCGCGAGTCGCCGGCGAGCAATGGAACCAGTGCGGGAAATAGCGGCAAGACCGCGTGTCCGAGCGCGCGCGCGAACTCGAATCCCCGGCCGTCGCTGCCGGTCTTCGGCAGCGAAAGCCCGCCGGTGGCGATGCATATGCGCCGCGCCTGGAGTTTGCGGCCGTCGTCGGATTCCAGTTCGAACCAGCGCTGTTCGCTTTCTCCCAACGCGCGAATCGCCGCGATCCGAAAACCGCAGACGAGTTCCGCGCCGGAACACGAGAGCGCCGACAAGAGCCCCGCGACGACTTCGCGCGGATCTTCGCTGAGCGGAAACACTTTTCCGGTCTCTTCGACTTTGAGCGGGATGGCGAGATCCTGCTCGAAGAACTTGCGCACCTCTTCGAGCCGCCACGACTGCAGCACGTTGCGCATGGCGTTCATCGATCCGCGCGTGTGGAAGTCGTTCCACTCCATGACGGAAGGCAGCACATTGCAGCGCGCGCCGCCGCTGACGCGAATTTTCGCGCCGGGCTCCTTGCGCGTTTCGACGACAAGCGTGCGCACGCCACCGCGCGCCGCAAAAATTCCAGTCAGCAGTCCCGCAGCACCGGCGCCGACGACCACGAAGGGCCAGATTCCGCCCGGCGTGGACGGGACCTCGGCGGGACTCTCGTGAACTTCGAAGGCGCCGATGGTGTCAAACTGCGGTCGCGGTAGAACTCGCGCTTCGGCTATCAGCGGACTCGGCGCGCGCGTCTCACCAACCGCCTTCGTCTTCGCCGCCGCGACCACCGCCACGGCCGCTGCCGCCACGGCCACCGCCGCCGCCGCCGCCGCCGCCGTCAGAGTCGGGGCGACGGCGCTTGCCACCCGCTCCGCCACCACCTCCACCGCTGTAGCCACCGCCGCCGCCGCCGCGACCACCGCCGCCGCCGCCGCCCGAATAGCCGCCGCCGCCACCGCCGGAGTAGCCGCCACCGCCGCCTTCGCGCGGAGCACGCGGTGCAAACCCGCCTCCGCCACCGCCTTCACGCGGTGCACGGGGCGAGAAGCCGCCACCTCCACCTCCACCTCCACCACCGCCGGCCGGACGCGACGTTTTCTCGCGCGCTTCGTTGACGGTCAGCCCGCGACCTTGGATGTCGCGTCCGTGCATGGATTGGATCGCGGCTTGAGCTTGTTCCGCGGTCTCGAGTTCGACGAATCCGAATCCTCGAGATTGCCCGGTCATGCGATCCGAGATGATCTCGACGTAGCGGATAGCTCCGAACGAAGAGAAAAGTTGTTCCAGATCTTGTTGAGTGAACGAAAACGGCAAATTGCCGATGTAGAGCCGATTGGCCATCGAACGAAGAGAAACTGCAGGCGACTAGCGATCGTGCGCACGACCGCGAAACTTGGATCCGAGGAGCGACCGCGGCAATCTGCCTGCCGGACGAGCCTCCCTTTGAACAGCCAGGATAGGTGGCCGCGCTCGATTTGGTCAAGCTGCCTGGATCCTTCCTGAATTGTCTCCGCCACGCGGTTCTTGGCACCATCCCGGACTGCCGCGG
>JAYUOR010000320.1:0-4053 GCA_043760765.1 Planctomycetota bacterium
CAATACCATTCCAATCACTCTGCGCGAACAGGGATGCAGACACCTCGGAAAATGCGCGGCCGATGGGACCACGGGCACGATTCGGGCTAGGATGGACGAGCAGGCGAGTGAGGAATCCAATGGCAAGAGAATTCGACGTGATCATCGAGCGGGACTCCGAGGGGTTCTTCGTCGCCTCTGTCCCGGCACTGAAAGGCTGCCACACCCAAGCCAAGTCGTTGGACGTGCTCATGGAGCGAGTCAAGGAAGCGATTGCGCTCTGCCTGGAGGTAGAAGGCCCGGCTCCGGAGTCGTTGGATTTCGTGGGCGTCCAGCGCATCCGCGTCGCGTGAGCGACAAGTTGCCTCGGGTCGAGGGCAAGGATCTGCTGGCTGCATTGCGACGGCTTGGCTTCGAAGTCGTGCACGTCCGAGGGAGCCATCACTTCCTGCGCCATTCAGATGGACGTGCGACTGTTGTTCCCGTGCATCGGGGAGAAGACATTGGCCCGGGCCTGCTGGGCAAGATCCTGCGCGACGCAGAGGTCACGAAGGAACAGCTTCGCGATGTGCTTTGAGCCGTGGAATCGAAGTGGTGGAGGCGGCGGGAATCGAACCCGCGTGCCGGAATCCATCCGCAACAGGCATCTACGTGTGTAGCGTCGGTTTTGTTCTCGGCGTCCGAGCGCTCCAACGCTTGCTCGCGGACGACATGCCCCGGTACTTCTCGCTCGATCGCCCCGGGGTGGAGCTCTCGTGGCCAGCCCGCTGATGACGTCTCTGCGCAGCCGCGGGCGTACCGCGCAGAGACGGCTACCTATTTAATTAGGCAGCGAGAGCAAAATCATTGGCTGTTAAGGCCGTCCCGAGCTGGATTTTACGGGGAGGCTCGAGATCCCCGACACGCGACCTGGAGAAGCCAGAAACCGGTCGAGACCGGTGCGCCCCCACTTCGAGCCCGAATTCTAGTTCACGCATCGCGGGAACGCCAGCCGACAGGGCACACGCCTACTCCCCGCCGCGCTTCGCCCGATGCGACATCGCGCGCGCGATGTCGCGCTTGTCCGTGCGCTCGCGCTGGGTCTCGCGCTTGTCGTAGACCTTCTTGCCCTTGGCCAGGCCGAGCTTGACCTTGACGTGCGAGCCCTTGAAGTAAATCGACAGGGGCACGATCGTCACGCCGCGGTCCTTGACGCGTTTGTCCCAGGCGCCAAGTTCACGCTTGTGAAGCAGGAGCTTGCGCTCGCGCGTCGGCGGATGATTGTGGATGTTCCCCTGGCGATACTCGGGGATCGTCGCGTCCATCAGCCACAGCTCGCCGTGGCGGAAATAGGCGTAGGCCTCGCCCAGCGAGCACAGGCCCTGGCGCAGGCTCTTGACCTCGGTCCCGGTCAGGACGATGCCGCACTCGAGCTCGTCGAGGATCTCGTACTCGTGGCGCGCCTTGCGATTGACGGCGATCGCCCGCAGTACGGGTTCAGAGTCAGGAGTGGCCATGGCCAAGCGAGGATAGCCTGTCGGAGCGCGAATCCTGCTCGAAGGTTGACCGCGCGCGAGATCGGGCCTAACCTCCCGCCCCTGACAACTGGTGGCCCGGGTGGCGAAATTGGCAGACGCGCAAGGTTCAGGTCCTTGTTCCCCTTACCGGGAGTGGGGGTTCGACCCCCCCCTCGGGCACCAACTACACGGCCGCGAATCCCTTGGGTTCGCGGCCGATGTCGTTTCTGCTCGGCTTTTGTCGCTTCAAAAGGATCCGTCCTTCGGCCAGAACAGGATCGAGACCACGACCAGCACGACGATCGCAATCAGCGCGATCACGGCGATCCACGCGGTCACGCCCACGGCTCAGTTCCCCTGACCGCCCGGCGCGCGGTAGACCAGGATCGCGCGGGCGCCAAGATCGCCAGGAAGCTTGTGCTCCCAGACCGTGTCCAGACGGAAGCCCAGGCGCTCAGCTTCGCGTTCAGCGGCGCGCACCTCGCGCGACCACGACGCGCCCTTGAGCATCAACAGTTCCTTGTGCGAGTGCTTGACCTTGCGCAAGAGGCGCACGTTTTCGCGCACCGAACTGACCGCGCGCAGCAGCAGCATGTCGTAGCGATTGCGCGCGAGGTGGTCTTCGGCGCGCTCCCAGGTGGCCGTGGCATTCTTGATCCCGAGCGCCGCCAACGTCTCCTTGACGAAGTCGATGCGCTTCTTCGTCGAATCGAGCAGGACGACTGTGGCGTTGGGTTCGGCCAGCGCCACCGGAACGCCGGGAAATCCCGCGCCGGTGCCCAGGTCGAGAACCTTGCGCCCCATCAGCGGTAAGAGCCGGGTCGCTCGCCAGGAATCGAGGTAGTGCTTCGCGGCGACTTCGCGCGGCTCGACGATCGCCGTCAGGTTCATGCGCTGGTTGCCGGCGAGCACCAGGCGCGCGTGTTCAGCGAATCGGTCGAGCACCGCAGGAGTGATGTCCTCGTTCTCGAAAGCCCACTGCATCGCGCCACGCAACTCGTCCAGACTCGGCACCGGCGTGTGCGCGTGGGCCAGCACCGCATCGGGGTCGTCGCTGGGAGTCGGCAGGGCTGCTTCGATGTCGTCGCCTGCCGGCGGCGACTTGCCCAGTTTGGCCGCACCCGCGCCGGTATCCGGGGCGCGCGGGACGTCGCTGGGCTCAGGCTCGGGTTGACCTGCGGAGGGCCGCTTGGCTGCGCTCATGTTCGATGGGTTGGCAGGCCAGCAGGGATTCGAACCCTGAACCTACTGATTTGGAATCAGTCGCTCTAACCGTTGGAGCTACTGGCCTATCAGGCGCGGGAAGGTACTCGATGCACCGCGCGCCCACAAGTTGCGAAGCAAGCGCGTCAAGCGGATCCAGCACGATTCAGAGCGCGCTTCGCAATTGCATCTGCCGCGCAGATTCACGGCGAGCCTGCGGCAGCGAGCGCGGACTGCTAGAGTGTACGCTTGCACCGCCCCCCCAAGGATCGCTTGCCCCCGAGGGAAATGACGCGCGACGAGCCCACCGGCCATCGACTCGAGCCGACCTACTCGGCCCAATTGCGCGTCGTCCCCGCGACCGACATCTCGCCGGCGACGCTCGACCAGGACGCGCTGCGCGTGGTCTCGCGGCTGCAGCGTCAGGGCTATCAAGCGTATCTGGTCGGCGGTTGCGTGCGCGACCTCCTGCTCGGCCGCCGTCCCAAGGACTTCGACGTGGCAACGGCGGCCCATCCCAGGCAAGCCAAGCGTTTGTTCGGCAACGGACGCATCATCGGCCGGCGCTTTCGGCTCGTGCACGTTTCCTACGGCATGCACATCATCGAGACGGCCACCTTCCGGCGCGCGCCCAGCGAACTCAAGGATTGCGGCGAAGACCTGCTGATCACCGAGGACAACGAATTCGGCACCGCGGCCGAAGACGCCGTGCGGCGCGACTTCACGATCAACGCGCTTTTCCTCGATCCCGCGCGCCACGAGATCCTCGACTACGTCGGCGGCCTCGCCGATTTGGAGCGCGGCTGCCTGCGCACGATCGGCGATCCCTTCGTGCGCCTGGCGGAAGATCCAGTGCGCATTCTGCGCGCCGTGAAATTCGCGACGCGCCTCGGATTTCGCATCGACGACGCCACTTGGGATGCGATGTGCGAACTCACGCCGGAGCTCTCGCGCTCGGCCAAACCGCGCGTGCTCGAGGAGATCTTGCGCTTGCTGCGCTCGGGCACCGCGCTCGGCGCCTTCCGCATGTTGCGCGCCTGCGGAGCGCTGTCCGTCATCCTGCCCGAAGTCGACAATTACCTCGGCGACCGCGACAGTCCCGATCCGTCGGCCCACGATCGCGCCGATCAGTTCTGGCGCCTGCTCGAGGCGCTCGATGGCTTCGTGCACGACGGCCACGTGCCGACCACGCCGGTGTGCATCGCCGTGCTGTTCATGGGTGTGATCGAGTTCGAGGCCAATCCACTGACGCGCACACTGCCCGGGCCGGCACCGGAAGACATCTTCGAAGTCAGCGGCGAAGTGCTCGAGCCCTTCGCGCTCTCCGCGCGCGTGCCGCGCCGGGATTGCGCCAACGCGCGCCGCCTGATCGGCG
>JAYUOR010000321.1:0-4050 GCA_043760765.1 Planctomycetota bacterium
ACAACGATCCGCTCGAACTCGACGAACTCGAGGTGCGTTTCGCGCCGCGCCAGGGCGCCGATGTGGAGGCCACGATTCGTGAGCTCAAACGCCTGATCCATCTGGCGACCGAAGTCGTGCCCAATCGCGTGCAGGCCTGTTCGCTCAGTGAAATGCTCGGCTATCTCGGCATGGAAAACGAGATGAAGGAGAAGCGCTACCTTGATCTTCGTCCCAAGTGACCTCGACGGCGGCAAGTCCGCCCCGCAGAGCCCTGAACCGGAAAAGCCGCCGGCGCACCAACCTGCGCAGCCGACCTTTGAAGGCAAGGCCGTTGCAGCGCCGGCGCCACTCGCGCTTCCGACCATCCACATCCCCGCGCCGCGTCCGCGCTGCGTGATCGCGGCGGGTTTGCGCCTGCCGCAGGTGCGCGCGGGCGGCGTGTACAAGCGCGAGGACGCGGCACACCTCGGTGCCGTCGCGGCGCGCGAACTCTTGGCTCAGAGCGGCGTGCCCACGGACTCGATCGACGAAGTCATCGTCGGCTGTGTCGGTCCGCCGCAGGACCAGGCCAACGTCGGCCGCGTGCTCGCGCTGCGTGCAGGCGTTCCGCAGAGCGTTCCCGCGCGCACCATCGGCCGCAACTGCGCCAGCGGGATGGATGCGGTCACGACCGCTTGCACGCTGATCGAAGCCGGGCGTGGCGACCTCTTCCTTTGCGTCGGCGTAGAAATGATGAGTCAGTACCCGCTGACTTTCGGGCCCAAGATGACCGGGCTGTTCGAGCGCCTCTCTCGCGCGCGATCGGTCGGCGAACGCGTGGGAGCGCTGGCGAGCTTTCGTCCGAGTTTCCTCAAGCCGCGCATCGCCTTGCTGGAAGGTCTGACCGATCCGGTCAGCGGCATGATCATGGGCCGCACCGCCGAACTTCTGGCGCGCGACTTCGCCGTCACGCGCGAGGACGCCGATCGATTCTCGCTTGGCAGCCACGCGCGAGCCGCGCGCGCCCGCGACAGCGGCCGATTCGCGCGCGAAATTGTCCCGCACCTGCCGCTTGGTGCGAAGGATGGCGAGCCGTCGACGCTTCACGACGATGGCATCCGCGACGGTCAGAGCATGGAAGGCCTGGCAAAATTGAAAGCCTATTTCGAAAAGCCCGACGGCACGGTGACCGTCGGCAATTCCTGCGGCATCAGCGATGGCGCAACGGCGCTGCTGATCACCACGCCCGAGCGCGCACGCGAACTCGGGCTCACGCCGCTCGCCAACATCCGTTCCTGGGCCTGGGCTGGTCTCGATCCGTCGCGCATGGGCCTTGGACCGGTCTTCGCGAGTGCGATCGCTCTCGAACAGGCCGGCGCAATCGTCGCGAACATGGATGCCATCGAGATCAACGAGGCATTTGCGGCTCAAGTGCTCGCCTGCCAGGCCGCCTTCGCGAGCACGGCGTTCGCGGCGAAAAATCTCGGCCGCTCGAGCGCGCTCGGCGAAATCGATCCTGCGCGTCTGAACAAGAACGGCGGCGCGATCGCGCTAGGCCACCCGGTCGGGGCGACGGGCGCGCGCCTCTTGCTCACCACCGCGATCGAACTCTCGGTCAGCGACGGCGAACTTGGGCTCGCGACGCTTTGCATCGGCGGCGGACAGGGCGGAGCGGTGGTGCTGGAGAGGGCCCGAGCATGAACGCAGCCTTTCAAGCTTTGCTGCCCGCCGACGCGCCCGCGCCGGGAAGTTGCGTGCGTATCGAACGGCCCGAACCCGGCCTCGCGCGATTGGTGCTCGATCCGCCCCACCGCAAACTCGCCGTGCTCGACCTGCCTTTGATGCGCGACTTCGAGCGCGCGCTCGACACGCTCGCGGGCGACGACGGCCTGCGCGCCTTGGTGATCACCGGCCGCGAGCCGACCTCGTTTGCGGCGGGCGCCGACATCGAAACGCTGATCCAGATCGAAGATCCCGCATTGGCGTTAGAGCTCGGCCGCTACGGCCAGGCGGTGTTCCAAAAGCTCGCGAAACTCGCGGCGTTCAAAGTTGCAGCCGTGGGCGGCCCGGTGCCCGGCGGTGCGTTCGAGATGGCGCTGGCCTGCGATCGCATCGTCCTCGCGGACCATCCGAGCACGCGCATCGGCCTGCCCGAAGTGCTGCTCGGAATTCTGCCCGGCTGGGGCGGATCCCAACGGCTCCCCCGCCGCATCGGCGTGCCCGCGGCGCTCGACGCGATCCTCTCCGGACGTCTGTTCGATCCGCGCCGCGCGCTGCGCGCCGGTCTCGTCGATCGGCTGACCTGGCCCGAGTATCTGCTGCGGATCGCAAGCGACATCGCCATGGGCCGCACGCGCTGCACGCGCTTCGATCGCGGCGCCTATGCCTGGTTGGTGGACAAGAATCCGATCGCGCGTTCGATCATCCGCCGCAAGGTGCTGGCCGAGGTGCTGGCGAAGACCCACGGTCATTATCCCGCGCCGCTGGCGGTGATTCCGCTGATCCTCGCCGCGCCTTCGACGCCGCTCGAGCAGGGCCTCGAACACGAGGCCAAGGCGCTATCGCAGTTGATGGTCAGCCCGATTTGCAAGAATCTGGTGACGATCTTCCGCTTGTCGGAGGACGCCAAGCGCTTGAGTAAATTGCCGGGCGGCGGCGAAGCGCGCGAACTGCGCTCGGTCGGTGTCGTCGGCGCCGGAGTCATGGGCGCGGGCATCGCGATGGTCGCCGCGCAGAAGGGGCAGTGGACCAGGCTTTCCGATGTGGAGCGCGCGCCGCTCGACAAGGCCCTGCACGCGCACCGCGCGAGCGTCAAGAAGGATGCGCAGCGCCGCCGCCTGCCCGCGAACGAAGTCAACGCGGCCCTCGATCAGCTGAGCGCTGGAGTCGGATTGAAAGGCATGGCGCAGAGCGAAATCGTCATCGAGGCAGTCGCCGAACGCCTGGACATCAAGGCTCGGGTCTTCGGCGATCTGGCGAAGCTGCTGCCCACGGACGCGATCCTGGCTACGAACACCTCGTCGCTTTCGGTCGACGCCATCGCAGCAGCGATTCCCCACCCAGAACGCGTGGTTGGAATGCACTTCTTCAATCCCGTGCCGCAGATGCCGCTCGTGGAAGTCGTGCGCGGCAGACTGACCTCGCCTGAAGTCGTGCACGCCGTCGCGCGCCTGGCGATCAAGATGGGCAAGACGCCGGTGATCACCAGCGATCGCGCGGGCTTCGTCGTCAATCGCCTGCTCGGCCCCTACCTCGACGAGGCCGTGCGGCTGTTCGAGAACGGAATGGAAGTCGAGCACATCGACCGCGTGGCGAAGAACTTCGGACTTCCGATGGGGCCGCTCGAATTGCTCGACGAAGTCGGCTTCGACATCGCTTCGCACGCCGCGGAATCCCTGGAGCAGGCCTTCGGCGAACGCATGCACGCTTCCGGTCTGTTGAAGCGCCTGCTCGAGAGTGGCTTGAAGGGCAAGAAATCCGGCGCTGGGTTCTACGTGCACGGAAACGCGCCGCGCGCGGTCAACCCGGACGTCGCGCGGCAGCGCGCGGCCCTGAGCAAGTCGCGGGCGGAGTTTTCCGAACAGGCGATGCTCGACCACATGCTGATGGCGATGCTCAACGAAGCCGCGCTGGCGCTCGAGGAGCGTGTCGTCGCGGGTCCGCGCGAACTCGACCTCGCCACGGTGTTCGGCATGGGTTTCCCGCCCTTCCACGGCGGACTGTTGCGCTGGGCCGATTCTCTGGGCGCGCGCGACGTGCTCGCGCGGCTGGAACGTATCTGCGGCGCCCCCGACATCCTGGCCCGGGCCAACGGCACTCTGCGCTTCAAACCCGCGCCGCTGATCCGCAAGCTCGCCGAAGCGAACGAACGATTCCACGCGCTCGTCGAGGGCAAGCTCGTCAGCGCCGGAGCGGTTCGACGCTGAGCTTCGAAAGCGCGTCGACCCAGCGCGGGTGCGCGTTGAGACACGGCACGAGGCGCAATTCTTCGCCGCCGTTTGCGCGAAACGAGTCGTCGAGTCGCTGACCGATCTCCTCGAGCGTTTCCAGACAATCCGCGGCGAATCCCGGACAGGCGATCAGGACGCG